>CALXIP010000020.1 GCA_944388395.1 uncultured Ruthenibacterium sp. | reverse complement strand
GGTGACTTCCTGTGTGATCGTCCCCTTTCCGGGTGCTGACGTCTGTACCTGCGGGACCGCGGCATTGGCCGTTCCGCGAGCCACCAGCGTCAGTACCAACATCAGTGCAAAAAAGCGAAGCAAATTTCCGAACGCCTTTTTTTGCCCCTGATCATAAATGCGAACCGGCCAGTATTTTTCACGCAGTTGCTTCCATCTTTTTTTCATCTTTTTCACTCCTTGAGGCCGCTCGCCTGAATTCCAAGTTCCAGGTATTTCTGGCCGAACAGAAAAATCAGCACCGCCGGCGTCAGCGCAATCAGACCGGAAACCATGGCCAGACTCAGCTCGCTTTCCGCCACTTGCGGAAGATACAGGGACAACGGCCAGTTGGAAGGATTCTTCAAAAAAGTCATCGGTTGCTCCACAGCGTTCCACCCTTCCAGAAACCCCAAAACCAGCGCGGACAGGATACCCGGCATTCCAAGCGGAAGTCCTATGTAAAAAAATGTCCGCCCATACCCGGCGCCGTCCAGCGATGCAGCTTCCAGCATGCTGCGCGGAACTGCGTCAAATCCTTTGGCCATAATAAACACCGGAAAAGTAGAAAACACGCCTGGCCAGATAATCGACCATGGTGTATCGATCAGTCCCAGCCAATCCAGCACCAGATAGTGCGGCACCATCGTCACCTGAAACGGAAGCAGCATCAAAACGATATACACACCAAACAAAAAACGACGACCAGGAAAGCGCAGCCTTGAAAATGCCCAGGCGGCCGGTGCGCCAACCAGCAGCTGGCCTGCCAGCTGCGCAAACACTTGGAAACAGGTGTTCCAAAACAGCACAAAAAACTCGGGCGAGTCCAGCAAGAGCCGCACCAGCGGTTCCAGGGTAGGCGCGTCCGGAAGGAGCGGCCACTGTGCAAACGACTGGGCGCCACTGTTGAAGGCCGGCCCAAGGCAATCGGTCACTTCTCTGGGGCCCATCAGGGCACCTGTACCCATAAACCACAAAACGCCCCAAACTGCCAGCGCAGGCAGGCACAGCAGCACGGCAAGATAAACACGGTTTCGTTTCATGCGCCATCCTCTCCCCGCAAAACGGATTGCAACGGCAATACAATGACCAGCAGCGCCAGCGCCACCAAAATCGCCGCAGCGGACAAACGTCCCAGGTCCATGGCAAGGAACCAGTTATTGAACAAATGCTGCAAAAGATAAATGCTTTCATGCGGATAACTGCCTGCTACCAGGTACGCTTCCCGGAACACCTTGAACATGTTCAAAAGGCTCAAAACAGCCACCAACCCCAGTGTGGGAAGAAGCTGGGGCAATGTGATGCGGACAAACATCTGCCCCTTTCCCGCGCCATCCACCTGAGCGGCTTCATACAAGCTGTCCGGGATCCCGTCCAGTCCCGCCAGCCAAAGGATCATGTCATAGCCACTGTTTTTCCAAAGATAAGTCAGAATCAGGACCCAAAACGCCGCATCGGTGCCCATAAAATCTACCGGCTCTGCGCCTGCTGCCGCTAAAAGGCCATTCAGAATTCCGTTTTGCGAAAACAGCGCTTTCCATAAAACCACAATGCTGGCCACGGGAAGCGCCATTGGCAGCAAAAACGTTGTTTTAAGATATTTTCCGCCCGGGCGCAGCGCGCGCACACACAGCGCCAAAAACAGGCTGACTGCCAAAAGGCAGGGCACACAGACAGCTAAAAATTTTGCAGTGTTGGAAGCCGCCAGCAAAAAAGCGCTGTTTTTCAGCACGGAACGGTAGTTGGACCATCCCACACTGTGTTGGCCCAGCGCATCGGTAAAGCTGCGGTAAACAGTCTGCGCGAAAGGCACAAACAGAAAAACCGTCAGACCTGCCAGGCTCGGTGCAAGAAAAAGGGCGGCGGCATCGGCCTCGCCCTTTTTGCCTTTTTCTTTTTTCCAGCGCACCGTACCGCCCCCTCTCTGCAACGATCATTGTACCGGCTCTTTCTTAAAAAAGTCTTGAATCAGCTTCGCTCCTCCAGCATCCGCTGCAGGCCCAGTGTGACGCGCTGGACCGTTTGTTCCAAACTCTGTTTTCCCTGTGCGTATTCCAATGCGGCATCGCGCACCAGCATCCGTTCGTTCTCCCCGGTCATCACCGGCGTTTTCAACTGCCCGATCAAATCGTCAATCGGATACATCTCTCCGGACAGGCCGTTCTGTTCATACTGAGCCCGCGCGGCACTCTGCTGTGCTGCAATTCCGGCCTTTGTTGTGGGCATTCCGCCGGGAACTTCCTGCCCCTGTACCTGTTCACTGAACAGCAGTGCAACAAATGCCTGCGCCAGTTCCGGCTCTTGGGCGCCCGCACTGATGCCGGTCAGGAGCTGCGGTGTCCAGGCGCCCTCGCAAAATCCGGGCAGCAGCTTGGACGCGCGGTCCGACGAGAGATCCCCCGTGCTGCTGTCGCGCGCCAGAAGTTCCAGAAGTGACAGATTTTCAAATTCATCTGCCGCCATCCTGGTCCGATCCACTTTATAGTTGGAGACCGAGCTGGGCAGAACAAACATCATCTGATTGTTTCCGAAACCGATCGCGTATTCTGATTTTTCCCAGCCGTCCGCGCTCTCCAGCCCGTAGTGATTGGCGATCGTTCGAATCTGTTCCAAAAAGTCTTTCAGTGCGCCCTGCTCCACGCCATCCTCTGTAATCAGCGCAGGAGCACACGCATTCCAATAGACGTTGAACAAGTTGTCAAAGTCTGTATAATAGAGCACCGGCCGCTGCTCCGGCGGAATTGTTTCCTCTGCGTTGCTGTCGCTGAGCGTCATGCCGGGCCCCTGCGCCACCAGGTCGGACAGACTCTGAAGCGAATCAACCGCCGATACCTCTTCGGCACTGCCTGCCAGCAGTTCCACACGGAACTGTGCCGGCAGCAAAAAGATTCCTTTTTCCGTCTGGAACGGCTGAAGAAATGCAGGATAAAGCGCATCTGCATCCACAACCTCGGTCAAATCCGCCAACAGTCCGTTTTCCGCAAAGTTCTGAGCCGAAAGTTTGTCCAGAATCAGCACATCCGGGCCGCTTCCTGCCGCGATTTGTGTATTCAATGTACGCACAATGTCTTCCAGCGTTCCGGATGTCTGGTCTGCACGGGCGATTTCCAGCTGGACATCCACATCCGGATAAGCGATGCGCATCCGGTTTACGGCAACGCGCAGCAGGTCCGAATCGTCCAACGACCAAACGCGCAGCGTTTTTACGCTCACAGTCGGCGCCTGCGCATCCCAGTCATACCGATACACACTCAAATGCTCGCTGTTTTCCTGCACAGCGAACACCAGGCAATTTTCATCCATCAGAATACCGCCGGCAAAATAGCTGGTGGGCATCCCGTAGGAGTACTTTTCACCGTTCATCACCAATTCCTGCAAACTTCCGCCCGGGTTCAGCCGCTTCACGCCCTGACCGGAACACAGATACAATGTGTCGTTCTCATCTGCCAGAAATGCGCCGATTTCTGTCTCCAGCAGGTTTTCATAGGTGCCGCCCAGCGAGGAGACAATGTTGCCATCCTCATCGTAAACCGTGCAAACACCGTTGTCGTCCATGCAGAACAAATGGGTTTTGTTGGATGTCATCATCGCGGACTGACAAGTGATTTCACGAATCAGAGTTCCTTTTGCGTCATATAGAAAAAGGCCGGTATTTCGATCGGAACTGTAAACGCCGTTCTGCATGGTGAACCGGCTTCCAAAAACCGCGAAACGGTCTGTTCCGATGGGCTGTATGCTTGACGTTGAAACGCTTTTGCCATCCGCCGTTTCCGCTTTCAGTGCTTCCAGTGCCAGCGGCGTAACCGTACCGTCTGTCTGGATGCGCCAGGCAAACGCATCATCCGATGCGGTGATCGTGCTTTTCACAGCCAGCAGGCTTCCATCCCACAGCGCAGCGATTTTCAATGTATCCATGCTTTGCGCGTCATACCAGGACAGTTCACTCTTGCGCCAGGTCTCTCCCAAGTCGCTGGAGTCCCAGCGCACGGGAGTCGGCTGCAGCCAATCGATGATCGCGATGCCGTCCGGCGTTTTCAATAGTTCCGCGTACGCAGAAAGCGGTTCGTCCGGCGGCGTGATCTGTGTTTCCACAAAACGTCCTTGGGCCTGCGTTTGAGTCTCCTGCTGCGCGCCGCAGGCCGTAAACAGCATTGTAACCGCCAGCGTAAGCGCGGCCAGCCGTCTTTTCCATGTCATTTTTCATCGGCTCCTTTCGGGTATGATGAGAGTTTAGCACAACCAACCTCAAAACCACCTAAAAATTCTTTCTTCAAAAAAGAATTTGGTTTATACTGAAAAGGGCACCCTCAAACTTTTGCATGGGAGGAATCCGGTTTGAATCAACGAAACAGACAGCAGCGGACAGGTGCGTTTCTGCTGATTTCTCTTGTCTGCATCAGTCTTTGCCTCTCTCTGGTCGTCTTTTCATCCAACGGAAACAAAGTACAGCAGGAAGAGGCTTCCCGCTCTCTGGAAGTGACCGCGGAGTCTGCCTGCAATGCTCTGACCAGCGAGATTGACGGAAATTTGCAGATACTGATCACACTTGCTTCTTCCATCGGCTATGAGTCCAACGGTCACATCGATTCGCAGGCGCTTCTGCACGATTCGTCTTTTCTCGCCCGTCTGGACGTCGTAAGCTCGCAAAACGAATTTCTGCGCATGGGCGTTGTTGACCTGTCCTACTCCGGAAATTTTGTTCAGCTGGACGGCAATCGTGAGCTTGCGCAGGACCTGACAGGAGATGTCAACATTCAGGCGGCCATGAGCGGAACCGCGACGGTCTCGGCTTCTTTCTGGGATGAGGATTTTCAGTGCTATGTCAACCGGTATGCGGTGCCGATTTACGACACAGGCACCCAGGATGGAGTTGTCATCGGGGTCCTGACCGGCAGCAACCGAACCGAAGATCTTCTTTCACTGCTGGACACCCGCCTTATGAACGATTCCGCCATCCATGTGTACGTCATGAACAGCGAAGGCCGCTTTGTGGTATATGACCAAACCGAATCCGACGCGCAGCGCGCGTGCAGCCTTTTGGAGCGGGAAGGCGTGACCAGCGAGTCCCGTCAGCTTCTGGCCGATGCGCTCAGCGCCGAACAAGCCGTTTCTTTTACTCTGGATTACAACGGGGTCTGTTACCAGATCTCCACTTTGCCGTTGAATATTCATGACTGGCATGTTCTCTGCGCGGTTCCACAGGCAGAGCTGGTCAGTGATATCAGCCACTGGTTCAGCTTTCAGCGCATCACTTTCCTGGCCATTTTCGCTGCGCTGCTTGTACTCTCCTTCTATATCTATCGCATTGTGCGGCAGAACAACCGGACCATGTACCGGCTTGCCTATTTTGATTCTGTGACCGGCGCATACAACCGTGTGCGCTTTTTAGCAGAGCTTCCGCAGCGTCTGACAGACCGGCCGCAGGCTTTGGCCGTGCTGGAGGTCAACAACACCGCTTCCTTGAAAAATCTTTACGGACTGGAACGGTTCAACGATCTTCTGTGCCACATCAAAGGTGCGTTTGATGATCATCTTCGTCCGCACAGCATGTATTGTATGGGAAGAAGGGAACGGTTTCTTCTCCTGCTGGACGCAGATACCCCTGAAGGCGTGCAGGCTCTGCTGGAACCCGTTTTGAAGCAAATCCGCTTGTTCCGCGTTTCAGAGCGCCAGAACTTCCAGATTGCCTGCTCCGTTGGGGTCCGCTTTGTAACCAGAGAGCAGACCGATCTGGAACGCGCGATCACGGAAGCCGCCATGACGGCGGAAACCTCCCGGGGACAGCTTCAGGACGAGATTCTCTTTTTTGACCCGCACATTTACGAACCGGAAATCCTGCGGGCCGAGATTGAGGGAAATATGGAGCAGGCACTGGCCGAACAGCAATTTTCACTGTTTCTGCAGCCAAAGATCGATCCTCAGACCGGTCGTATCGGCGGCGCAGAAGCGCTGGTCCGCTGGATGCAAAACGGTAAGGTCCGCTTTTTCCCGGACCAATTCATTCCGATTTTCGAGCGCAACGGTTTTTGCGTGGAACTGGATTTTTATATGGTGGAGCAGGTCTGCCGGGCGCTGCACCAATGGTTGGAAGCCGGTTATCCTGTCGTGCCCGTCTCCATCAATCAGTGCCGGCAGATGCTGTACGAAGATCATTATATGGACCGTCTGTGTGCAATTTTGGAAAAATGGCAGATTCCCCCTCGCCTTCTGGTTCTGGAAGTGACCGAGCGCTCTGCCATGACCGATCCGGATCGGATGCGCACTGTTCTGCTGGAGGTGCGTCGCCGCGGTCTCTCGGTCGCCATGGACGATTTCGGAAGCGGGTATTCCTCTTTGAATACGCTCAAAGATCTTCCCATCGACGAATTGAAGCTGGACCGTGTCTTTCTTTCCACCCTGGACCGTGCAGACGAAGAAAAGCGGGATCAGATTTTGAAACACGTGATTTGTCTGGCCCAGGACCTGCATATGACCACGGTAATGGAAGGAGTGGAAACTTCCCGTCAGCTGGAGTTCATCCGCGCTTTGCATTGCGATCTTGTCCAGGGATACTATTACGACAAGCCGCTTCCCGCCGAAGAATTTGCGCAGAAATACTGCATGCCCCACCCGGAGCGTTGAGGTTTTCTTGAGGTATTCTGTGCTATGATAAAAAAATCAGTTTCATGATAAAGGCGGACTCCCTATGCGTATCTTACTCGTGGAAGACAACAAGGCACTTTGTGAAGCCACTGCACTGGCCCTGCGCAACGAAGGCTGGTCAGTCGACACTGTTCATCGCGGCGATGAAGCCCGCTTCTATTTGGCGGAAGGCGGCTATGACGCGATTCTGCTGGACCGCATGCTGCCCGGCTGCGACGGAATACAGCTTGTGCGGGAAATGCGCCAGCAAAAAGATGATACACCGGTTCTTCTGGTGACGGCTCTGGACGATGTCCGGGCACGCGTCGACGGACTGGATGCCGGTGCGGACGACTATCTTTCCAAACCTTTCGACACACGCGAGCTCTGCGCCAGAGTCCGCGCATTGGGGCGCCGGCGCGGTGCGCTTGCGCAGGAACTCCGGTTTGCGGATCTGGTGTATTACCCCGCCGGGCTGATGCTGCACGGCGCACTTGGAAAGTGCACGCTTGCCCGCAAAGAGGGCGAACTTCTGGAAGCCCTGCTGCGCCAAAACGGACAGCCGATTTCCCGCCGTGCCCTGTTCGCACGCCTTTGGGGTGCCGATGCCGACGTGGAAGACGCCTGTCTGGACAGCTACGCCTACTACATCCGGCGGCGGCTGAAAGCCGTTACACAGCGCGTCCGGCTGGTGACGGTGCGCGGTGTGGGATACTGTCTGGAAGACGCAGGTGAACCGCAATGATCACTCAACTTCGGCGGCGCTTGACCGCCATTCTCACCGTCATGACCGGCATTGTGCTGACTGCCGGCCTGCTTGTCAGTTTCATTCTGGCCTGCCGCCAAATCGACAGCGCAGACCGCACCTATTTTTTCAGCCAATGTAACGCGCTGGTTCAGCGTCTTACGACCGAATCCTCTCTTCCCGACCACTGGCTGGCACAGATGGAAGCGGATAACCAGCTTCTCATTTCCATCCGGGACAATGGCCGCCCAATCTTTTTCCCGGGAAGTTATTCCCCCGCCAGCAGCCGTGAGGAGCTGTTTGCTCTGGCACAGGACGCCTGCCACAACGTGGACAAAGACGGACTGTTCTCCCTGCAGGGATCGGCCGGCGATTCTTACCGGGGTTATTTTGTGCAGCTGTCCCTGCGCAACGGCCCCTGTGAAGTGATGCTTTTGCAATCCCTCGCGCCGAAAAATGCCCGCATCGCTCAAACCGCCCGAAACGATTTGCTTTTGCTGTCCCTTTGCCTGTTGGGGCTTTGGGGTTGCAGCCGTTTTGTTGCTTCCATCGCCGTTCGCCCTGTGCGCCGGGCCATGCAGCGGCAGGCCGAATTCGTCGCCGCCGCCGGACACGAACTGCGAAGCCCCGTTGCTGCAGTGGCAGCCAATCTTCAGGCTCTGGAGAGCTGTCCGCCCGGCAGCGAACAGGCCCGCCGCTGTCAGCTGGCAGCCGGCGCCGAAAACGGAAGACTTGCCCGCCTTGTGGAAGACCTTCTGGTCCTGGCCAACGCGGATGCCATGCGCTACCGCTGGGACCCCAACGAACTGGATACCGATGCCCTGCTGATCGATACCTTCGAAGCATTTCGCACGCTTGCCCGGCAACGGGGCTTTCGTCTGAATATGCAGCTTCCCGAACAGCCGCTGCCCCGTGTGCTGGGAGATCGTCAGCGGCTGTGTCAAATTCTCACCTGTCTGCTGGATAATGCCACATCCTACGCACCGCCTGGAACCGAAATTTTGCTCTCCGGAAAGGTGTGCAAAAGTGAAGTGCACCTTTCGGTCACAGACCACGGTCCCGGTGTTCCGGATACGGAAAAAGAAAAAATTTTTGAACGCTTTGCCCGGCTGGACCAGAGCCGCGCGCCCACCGGACACTTCGGGCTCGGTCTTTCTGTTGCGCACGAACTGGCCGTGCTTCACCATGGGCGCCTGCTCTGCAGCGACACACCGGGCGGCGGCGCTACTTTCACGCTGATTCTTCCTGCTTTGCCATAAAATCCACTCTTGTCCCCTGCCGGAGTTTATAGTACAATGTGAATGAGCGAAAAATCCATATTGTGAAACGTTTGTCAATCCCTTGGCGGCGTTTTCAGGGAAAGGAGCTCCAGTCATGGCACAACATGTTTTGGACGAGGCCCAGCGCTGCCTCAATTGCAAGGTGCCCCAATGTCAAAAGGGATGCCCCATTCATACCGCCATTCCGGAAGTGATCCAGCTCTTATTGAGCGGACATCTGGACGAAGCCGGCTGGAAACTGTTTGAAAACAATCCCCTCACTACCGTGTGCAGTCTGGTATGCAACCACGAAAAGCAGTGCGAAGGGCATTGTGTTCTGGGCAAAAAGGGAGCCCCCGTTCATTTTTCAACCATCGAAAATTATATTTCCAGCACTTATTCCAGCAAAATGGTGAAAGGGCCTGCGCCGTCCAACGGTATTCGGGTAGCCATCATCGGCTCCGGCCCTGCCGGGTTGACCATTGCCGTGATTCTGGCTCGAAAGGGATATCAGGTCACCATCTTTGAAAGCAAGGACAAAATCGGCGGAGTCCTGCGCTATGGCATTCCCGAGTTTCGTCTGCCCAAAAGCGTTCTGGATGATTTTGAATACCGCCATCTCCGCTTGAAGGGCATCAAGGTGCGTCCCAACACCGTCATCGGCGGGGCCATCGGCATCGATGACTTGTTCCGCGACGGGTACAAAGCCATTTTTATCGGCACCGGTGTCTGGCAGCCGAATACGCTCCATATCAAGGGGGAGACGCTCGGCCATGTCCATTTTGGAATCAACTATCTGAACAACCCGGACAGCTATCACCTGGGCGAGCGGGTCATTGTGATTGGCGCAGGAAACGCAGCCATGGATGTGGCACGCACCGCCATGCGCAAAGGTGTGCGCTTTTTGCAGTGCTTTTCCCGCGATGAAGGCGTAGCTGCTTCCAAGCACGAATTCGAATACGCTGTTTTGGAAGGCGTTGAATTCGTTTACAACAAAGCACCTGTGGAAATTCGGGACGAGGGTGTCATTTTTGCCGATGTGGTAAAAAAGGAAGATGGTACCCGGGAAATCGTGCCCGGTTCCGAGCAGCTTTATCCGGCTGACAGTGTGATCATCTCCATCAGCCAGGGTCCTTTGAACCGTATCGTGAACAGCACCAAAGGCATTGACACCAACGCCCGGGGCCTGATCGAAGCAGATGAAAGCGGCCATACCACCCGTCCCGGCATTTTTGCATCCGGCGATGTGGTCAATGGTGCGCGCACAGTGGTGGAGGCTGTGGCTCACTCCAAACAGGTAGCACAGGCAATGGATGAATATATGCAGTCACTGCCCAAAGATGACTGACTTTTATGCATTCAAAAAAGAGCGGAGACCTTTCGGTCCCCGCTCTTTTTAAATGCAATTGCTTACTGGCGCTCTGCCAAATACAGCGATAATTCATTCGTCAGTTCCGCCACAGCGTCTTCCACAGACAGGGTTCCGGCGCAAAGATCTTTGGCGTATTCCAGAATGTACTGCTTTACCGTTGTATTAATCCGAACCGGTGTTTTCAAACCGGCCAGCAATTCTCCAAAATCGCCCTGATACCGTTCCCAGCCATTGGCCTGCTGTGCACGGGAAAGACTGGCATCCAGCGCGGCCTGATTTACCGGCATTCCCTCATCTTCATAGAGAGTGGACTGAATTTTCTCGCTCAAAAGCGTGCGCACATATTCCAGTGCCGGCTGCTGCTGCGCGCTGCCCGCATTTACCGCCACCATGCAGGTGGGAATGAATGCCCCTTCGCACAGGCCGGGCTGCAGTACCACATTAAATTCACTCTGCTCAAAAGTGCCGCTGAGGATGCCGCCGATGTATCGTCCGCCGTTGGACGGAATGACAAGAGGCGTGCTCATCAGCGTTCGACCAAACCGTGCCCGGTCCGAATTGGTATATTCCTGCAGCTCGTCGGATGCGATGACCACATCTCCCCCGCTGCCGCCTGCCGTGCTGTTTTCCGTGGGATTTTCCGAATATTCGTCCATCCCGTAATACCCTCCTATGTCTGCGATCAGATCCAGCACCTGATACAAAGCATCCCCATCGATTCCCTCGTCGGTCAAAATCGCGTTCATGCTGGTCTGGAGTGCAAAGTCCACTAACTTTTCCAAATCCAGGAACGAAAAAGCATACGCATGGGCATCGTCCAGCGGTGTGTAATAGCTTTCATCCTCAACGGTGACATCCGGACGCGGTGCCCACTGGTGGACCTCGCTTCGAAGTGCATCCAGACTGGTCAGCTTCTCCACGGAACCCGCATCCCCAAAGAGGACCGGGACCTGGAACCGCGCCGGGAATACACAGACTTCTCCATCCTGCAGAAAAGCCTGACCGACCGACGGCACAAGCGCCGTTTCATCAATTGCGCCGGAAAGGTCGGCAAAGACCCCCTTCTGGATATAGGATGCATAATCGTCTACCCCGTCCAGAATCAGGACGTCCGGGCCATTCCCGGCCAGCAGTTCCGTGTTCAGCTGGCGAAGCACGTCCTCCACACCCGCTGTATCTCCGTCTTCCAGCGCATACGTATATTGAACATTCAGAGAAGGATTCTCTGTTCCGAACTGGACAGCAGCCGCCCGCGCCGTATCGCTGTTATACAAACTCCAGACATTCAGGGTATTGTCCTCGCTGGGCGCCGGCAGCGAGTCGTCTTCATAGTACCGGTAGATCCGGCTTTGATAATTGCTGCCTTCCATATCGCTCATTGTCACTGCAAAAGACCCGTCGTCCAGCACCAGCAGCGTGTGAATGGTTCTTCCCGGAAGGGCCAGTGTAAAGGCCCCCGCTTCCAAAATCGTTTCCAGTTTGCTTCCGCCCTGCGCCAGCCGGTGCACGCCGCGCACATCGGCGAAATAGCTGGTGCCGTCTGCACGGACCGCCAGTGCCGCATTTCCCGTGATATCGGACAGATTTTCATGCAGCATGGTCAGCGCACCGCTTTCATCCACGGACTGAAGCTGGTAGGTCTGTCTTTCTCCGTCAAAATTCATGACATAAAGCGTTCCGCCAGCTTCGGCCGAAATCAAAAACTGCGGATATTCCGTCGACTCGCCGTTCACTTTTTGTCCGGTTGTCAAATCGAAGACTCCGCTTTCGCTGGGCGATATCATCCTCGCCGCAGTCGCCTGTCCATTGACGTCGGTTGCCTGGACGCTGTACCCTTCTCCTTCCATGGGAACCTCCAGCGTCAAAAAGGCTCGTTCTGCGCTCATCAAATCCACTCTCTGAATCGTGGCTTCTTCGGGGATATCAAAACAGAGCTGCCGTGATGTTCCATCCGCTGAAATCAGCCACCCGGTCTGCGTTCCGCCTTCCACGCCATAACTGGTGACCAACAGCGTGCCGTCCGACGCACGTGAGACGCCTGTAATGGTACCGCTGATCTGTTCTTGCCAGGAAAGCTGTTCTTCCTGCCAGGTCTGCCCGTTGTCCTGAGACACAAAGCAGCGCACCTGCCATTCCTGCACAGCATTGGGGTCTGTTCCGTACCAATACAGTGTTCCGTCTGCATCAGCTGCAAACCCCAACTGGTACAGCCCCTGTTCGGGCGTGATCTCTTGCTCTGCCCAACGGCCTGCCGCCTGCTGCACCTGCGATGTACTTTCTTCTGCCGCGCACCCCGACAGCGAAAACAGCAGGGCCGTGCTTAAAAGCAGACTGATCGTGCGTTTTAGCCCATTCATATCCATGCCTCATTTCCTGTGTGATGCAATCAAGAATAGCAATTCTTTCTTGAAAAAACCTGAAAATATTTCTCGGCTGTTTGAGGTTTCTTTCAGACAAGCGCGTTATAATAAGTAGAATAACAGATTTTTTCCGAGGTGCAATATGCGGATTTTGATGATCGAGGATGACCGGGAGCTCTGCCGCGCTGTCGGGGCCAGCCTTTCAGCGGAAGGCGTGGAAGCAGATTTTTGTTACGACGGTGACGAGGCGTATGAATATCTTCTGCAGGACATTTACGATGTATGCTGCCTCGACCGGATGCTTCCTCACACAGACGGTCTGACCCTGCTGCGGAAAGCGCGTGCGGCAGGTGTTCAGACGCCGGTGCTGATGCTGACGGCGCTTTCCCGCATTGGGGACCGTGTAGACGGACTGGATGCAGGCGCTGACGATTATCTTGCCAAGCCTTTCGACATGCGGGAACTTTTGGCCCGCCTGCGTGCTTTGGCACGGCGCCCGGCGCCCTTTTCTTCCCATACGACTGTGCGGACCGGAACGCTCACGCTGGATCTGACTCAGCTGACTCTTCAAGGCCCCACCGGCATCGTAGGACTTTCCCGAAAAGAATGCGATTTGCTGGAAACCCTGATGCGCCATCCCGGACAATTGATGGGGCGTTCGGTATTGTTGGGGCGCGTCTGGGGAATGGACGCTCCGGTGGAAGAAGGGAGTCTGGACAGCTACATTCATTTCGTCCGGCGTCGTCTGAAAGCCGTCGGCGCAAAAGAAACCGTTTCTACCGTTCGGGGTGCAGGCTATCGCTTGGAGGCATCCTCATGCTGAAATCACTTCGCCTGCGGCTGACTGTCATCTTTTCCTGTCTTTCCGGGCTGATTCTGCTTCTGTCGCTGGGAGCCACATACTGGATGTCCGCCCGGCAATACCTGGAAAGTCAGGAAACACTGTTTCTGCAAACCTTTTCCGCTGTACGGGAAGAACTGGGCAAATCGGACAGCATCTCTGACGCATGGCTCAAAAAGCAGGAGACCCCCGGTCACATCGCCATTTGGATCAGTGACAACAACGTCCCCTTCCACTTCAGTGGAATTTGGGACACACAGACCCCGCGGAACGAATTGGCTTCCCGTGCCCAGAGAGAAGCCGCTGCACGCGGTCTTTCCGGAATGATGGATGGCACCAAAACAGGCTTCACCATTCAAGGCCAGCAGGAAGAACGCTATCACTGCGCCGTGGCCTATTTGGGATGCCCGCAGCCGCTTTGTCTGGTCATGCTGCAGGCCGATGCGCCGCAGCGCATGCACCTGATGAAAACCGGTGCAGTTTATTGCCTGATTGCGCTGTTGGGAGTGGCCTGTCTGGCCGGCATCAGCTGGTTTCTCGCCGGAATGGCACTGAAGCCCACAGTGGAGGCACTTCGCCGCCAGACAGAATTTATTGCAGCTGCCAGCCATGAACTGCGCAGCCCGCTGACGGTCATCAAGGCCAGTCTTTCCGCTGCCCGCCGGGCGGACCGTGCCGAAAGCGAATCTTTTTTGGATACGGCGCAGCAGGAAGTCGGCCGCATGGCCCGTCTCATTGACGACCTCCTGACGCTGGCAGGAAGCGATGCCGGTGCGTGGCATATTTGCCGTTCCGATGTGGAGCTGGACACTTTCTGTATCGATTTGTACGAGCGGTTCCATACGGTATGCCATGAGCAGGGCCATGTGCTGACACTGGAATTGCCCGACGAGCCTCTGCCGCATCTTTCGCTGGACCGGGAACGCCTGACCCAGCTGTTTGGTATTTTGCTTTCCAACGCCTGCTCTTATACACCGAAGGGGACCCCCATCGAGATTTGCGCTCGCAGTGAACCGCACTTTGTGGAGCTGTCGGTCATCGATCACGGTCCCGGCATTCCGGACCCGGAAAAAGAAGCTATTTTCCGGCGTTTTTACCGCGGTGATGCAAGCCGGACGGAAAAACAGCATTTCGGTTTGGGCCTTTCCGTAGCGGCCGAACTGGCCGCCCTTCATGCAGCCAGGCTCACGGTACGGGATACACCGGGCGGTGGCGCCAGTTTTGTACTGCGGCTTTCCCGCTGAATCCGGCCCTTTTCCTTTCCGTGCAAACGCGCTATAATGGAAGAAAATTGGCCGCAAGGCCTTCGAAAAAAGGAAGTGTCGAACATGGTTTCACGGGAGAGCGCTGTAGCGCTAGTCCAAAAATACAATCAGGAGCCTTTTCACCTGCAGCACGCCTATACGGTAGAGGCGGTTATGCGGTGGTTTGCAAACGATTTGGGATATGGCGCTGACGCAGATTTCTGGGCTCTGGCAGGTCTGCTGCACGATGTAGACTTTGAACAGTACCCCGATAAGCACTGCCAGAAAGCACCTGAACTTCTGGCGGAGATCAACGCGGACGAAGCGCTGATCCATGCGGTATGCAGCCACGGATATGGTCTTTGCAGCGATGTGGTGCCCACCCACGAGATGGAAAAAGTTTTGTTTGCTTGCGACGAACTGACCGGTCTCATCGGCGCGGCTGCAAAAATGCGTCCGTCCAAAAGCGTTCAGGACATGGAATTGTCCAGTTTGAAGAAGAAGTTCAAAGACAAAAAATTTGCGGCAGGTTGCTCGCGCGACGTCATCCGCCAGGGCGCGGAGATGCTCGGCTGGGAGCTGGACCAGCTGCTGGACAAAACCCTGTGCGCCATGCGCGCCAGTGAGGCAGATGTAGCTGCTGAAATGTCCGCCTCTTAAAAAGCCAAAAAGCCGTGTCGGCGCGTGTGCGCCGGCACGGCTTTTTTCAGTTCTGCTCCGGGAAAATCACTTGAATGGAAGTTCCTTTACCCGCTTCACTTTCCAGCTCAATTTTCGCATTGTGAAGAATCGCAATATGTTTCACAATGGCCAGGCCCAGTCCGGTTCCGCCTGTGGCCTTGCTTCGGCTTTTATCCACCCGATAAAACCGTTCGAACACGCGCTGCTGGTGCTCGGGCGCAATGCCGATTCCATTGTCCTTCACACACAGTTCGGCGGCACCGGCAACATTGCGCACCGTCACCTCCACCTTGCCGCCCGGACGGTTGTAGCGAATGGCATTGTCGCACAGGTTTTGGCAAAGCTCCATCAAGAGGCCCCGGCTGCCTTCCACCATTACGGGCTCCGTCTGAGCAGAAAGGACCAGATACGCTTTGCGGGCAGCCGGCTGCAGATCCTGCACGCACTCATTGACCACCGCCGCCAGGTCCACCGGTTCCATGGTCAACTTGCCTGCGCCTTCCTCGCTGGCGTCATCCAGCTCCGACAGCTGAATGATATCTCCTACCAGCGCCATCAGGCGGCCGGCCTCTTTGCGGATGCGTGCGGCAAAACCCGCGATATCCTCCGGTTTGGCCATCCCCGTTTCGATCAGTTCCGCATATCCCGAAATACTGGTCAGGGGTGTTTTCAGTTCATGGCTGACGTTTGCCGTAAAATCGCGGCGGATCTTTTCACCGTTCTGCCGGTTTTTCTGGTCCAGTGCGATGGCTTTCGCAAAAGGTTCCAACTCTTTATAGGGAACATTTTTTTCCACGTCGTCCAAATTGTTTGCCATGGTCACAATAGGACGCACCAGCTGCCTGGTGAGGAAAAACGCCAGCAGAACAGAAAGCAGCAAAATCAGCACACAACTGACCAGTACAGCGGGGACCGCATCATCGTAGATGGAAAAGAAATTTTTCGCTTCCGTAGCCACCCGAAGAACATTTCCGTTGGACAGCCGAATTGCATAATAATAAGTGTCGTACCCCAGTGTCTCCGACATTCGCTGATCGGACCCTTCGCCGCTTTCCAGTGCCTGGCGAACTTCTGTGCGGGCCAGATGATTTTCCATCGGGGCGGAGCTCTGATTTTCAAACAGCACAGTTCCGTCAGGCGCAATCAGGGTGATTCTCAGCTCCCCGCCGCCGAAAGAGCCCAGATCTTCGGGATCTTCCATCCTTTCACAGGCCAGCGCAATATCCTTTGCCGTCAGTTGCAAATCGCGCACCACCTGCTTTTCAAATACGCTGTGGAACATCACCATGCATAAAAGGGTCGTCAGCGCCATCGCCACAAG
>CALXIP010000019.1 GCA_944388395.1 uncultured Ruthenibacterium sp. | reverse complement strand
CCTTTGGCACCTGTTTCTGCGCCGGACGACACAGTTCAAAGTGGTTTTTGTGAAACCGGAGCAAGCCGTCCCGCTGCGCCCGGCTCAGTTCGCCGGACAATGCACTGCGCTCCACGCACAGATAATCCGCCAGCTGCTGCCGGTTGAACGGGATGTCAAATACATCCGCCCCCTGACGCACGGCCTCGGCGGAAAGGTAGGACAGAAGCCGCTCCCGAATGGTGTGCGGGGTGATGTGGCCGATTTTCCGGGTCAGCACCAGATTTTTGGCAGCTGCCGCCTGCAGAAGATTGTGCAAAAACCGCAGATGCGGCCCGCTGGCCGGCATGTCTTCACGCCACAAACGGGCCGGCTCCAGAAACAGCACGCAGGTTGGCTCCGCCGCGGTCACGTCCACCAGCAGCAGCGCATCCGGCACACAGGCATAGGCTTCCGCAAACACCTGCCCCGGCCGCACATGGTCCAGAATGTTCTCGTTGCCCCACGCATCCCGGCGCACCACATTGGCCCCGCCCCGCAGCACAAGCCCCAGCGCGGTCACCCGCTGGCCGGTGCGCAGGATCGTCTGCCCTTTCTCGTACTCCTTTTGCCCGGCGCTCAAATCCCGCAGCAGCACCGCACGCTGAGCTGCATCCAATCCCGCAAACAGCGGAGAATCGCTCCACTGAGAAAAATTTTCCATGGGTTTTCGCCCCTTTCGTTGTTTTAACAACATACTTTCTTCTTTGATTGTTGTACAATCACGAAGAAAAGTCAACGGAGCGGAGGAACTTTCATATGATTCGAAAAATCATTCACATCGATGAGGAAAAATGTAACGGCTGCGGCCTGTGTGCCAAAGCCTGCCACGAAAATGCCATCGGCATGGTAAATGGAAAAGCCCGCCTTCTGCGGGACGATTACTGTGATGGTCTGGGCGACTGTCTGCCCGCCTGCCCCACGGGGGCCATCACCTTTGTAGAGCGGGAAGCCGCGGCCTACGACGAAGCGGCGGTGCGCGCCAATCAGGCGCGGCTGCGGGGCGAAGCCTGCGGATGTCCCGGCAGTCAGAGCCGGAAACTGAACCCCTGCGCGCCGGGCGGAGCGGACGTTCCCTCCCAGCTGCGGCAGTGGCCGGTACAGATCAAACTGGCGCCGGTGCGCGCGCCGTATTTTCAGGGCGCAGATCTGCTGGTGGCCGCGGACTGCACCGCCTATGCCTATGGCAACTTCCACCGGGATTTCATGCAGGGGAAGGTGACGCTGGTGGGCTGCCCCAAGCTGGACGCGGTGGATTACGCCGAAAAGCTGACGGCCATTTTGCAGGAAAACGAAATTCAAAGCCTGACCGTTGTGCGCATGGAAGTGCCCTGCTGCGGCGGTATGGAGCAGGCCGTGCGGCGTGCGCTGGCCGCCTGCGGAAAGCCGCTTTCTTTGAAGGTGGTCACCCTGTCCACAGACGGCCGCATTCTGTGAGAAAACGAACAGCCGCCCCCTCGCTGAGGGGGCGGTTTTGTGTTATGATAGAGGGCGTGAAAGGAGCGAGGAACATGATTCTGTGTACGCCCGCGTGCTGTACCCGCTTTGCCTGCATTGCGGACCGCTGCGAGGACAGCTGCTGCGTGGGCTGGGAAATCGCCGTTGACAGCGCCTCTCTGGCCCGGTACGACAGCGTCCGGGGCGCCTTTGCCCAAACGCTGCAGGACAGTCTGATTCGCACGCCCCAGGGAGCCTGTTTCCGGTTGCGTCCCGACGGGCGCTGCGCGCTGCTGAACGACGCGGGCCTGTGTGAGCTGTACATCCATCTGGGAAAAGACGCTTTGTGCCAGATCTGTGCGGATCATCCCCGCTTTTTTGAATGGTACGGTCCGGTCAAGGAGGCCGGCCTGGGCTTGTGCTGCCCCGAAGCGGCCCGGCTCTGGTTTGCTCAGCCGCTGCCCTTCTCTCTGGTGCGGCAGCCGCTGGCGGAACCGGAGGAGCCGGCACCCCTCTGGTACGAACCGCTGGAGCGGGTGCGCGCCTGTGCCTTTTCGCTGCTTCAGGACCCGGAGCGGTCCTTTCCCCACCGGCTGGCCCTTGTGACAGCCCTGTGCGGCCACGCCCAAACCTGTGTGGACCGGGACCGTCCGGAAGATGTGGACGCAGTGCTGGCCGCCTATGCGGACCCTGCGCCGCTGCTGGAATCGCTGGCACAAAGCGTAGCGCCGGCGGACGATTGCCGCCGGGAGGTTGTGGAGCTGTTCCGCGGTCTTTCCGCCTTGGGCCCGGGCTGGACCCGCCGGTTGGAACGCTGCCCGGCCGTGCCCGGCTGGGACCCGGCCGCCGAACCCTGGCTGGAACGCTTCGCCCTGTATCTGGTATACCGTTATTTTCTGAAATCCTGCCTGGACGGCAACGTGCTGGGCCGCGGCAAATGGATGACCGCCGCCTGCCTGCTGCTGTTTGCGTTGAGCCGGGACGGGACCGACCCCGTGCTGCTGGCCAGGGAGTGGTCCAAAAACGTGGAATACTGCCCGGCCAATCTGGACCGGCTGGACCTTGCCGTGCAAAAGCTTTCCGCGTCGTCTTTGCTGGGAATGCTTGTGTCCCTGTAAGGGCGGCCGGCATTGCATTCCCGCCGTTTTTCCTTTACAATAACAGCAGCTTTATTTTCATTGGGAGGCATGTTTTATGGCCGGTTTACTGCTTGGAGCCCTGTTCGCGCTGGGCGCGCTGACCCCCAGCTTTCTGCTTGTATTTTTTCCCCCGCGCAAACGGCCGGGGCAGCTGCCCGCTTCGGAAGGGCCCCTGACCGCCATGGAGTACGCAGGCCGGGCCGGGTGCCTGCTGGTGTGCTGCTTTTCCGGCGACATTTTCACCCCGCATTTCGGCCCGCTGTTCTGGCTCTCGCTGGCATTGCTGGCGGTGTACTGGCTTTTGTGGGTCCGTTTCTTTTTGGGCGGACGCAATTTCCGCCTTCTGTACGCGCCTCTGGGGCCGCTGCCCATTCCCATGGCGGTGCTGCCCGTGTGCCTGTTTGAGGTCATGGCTTTGTGGGGCCGCAGCATCGGCCTGGCGCTGGTGGCGCTGGTGCTGGCACTGGGGCACGTGCCCGCCAGCTGGCGCATTGCTCAGGCGCTGAAACACCTGCCCGATTGATTGCAAACCCCGCGCGGGTATTATATAATGACAAAAGCGATTGTATCACGAAAAAGGAGAAACGAATCATGGACTACGCCCAGCTTGCCCAATTGATGTTCCCCCACACGGAGCACGATGTGGACTACTATCTGAACAAATACGGCCCCCGCGATCTGCCGGAAGGCGCCATCGTCACCCGCTATGCTCCCAGCCCCACGGGCTTTATCCACATGGGCGCACTGTACGCGTCCTTTGTCTCCCGCACGTTTGCCAAACAGACCGGCGGCGTGTTCTACCTGCGCATTGAAGACACCGACACCAAGCGCACGGTGGACAACGGCATTCAGCTGATCATCGACGACCTGAAGAAATTCGGCGTGGTGTTTGACGAGGGCCCTGTCAGCCAGACCGAGGCGGTGGGCGATTACGGCCCCTATATTCAGACCCAGCGCAAAGAGATCTACGACACGTTTGTAAAACACCTGGTGGCGCAGGGCAAGGCCTATCCCTGCTTCTGCACCCCGGAAGAGCTGGAGGCCATCCGCGCCCAGCAGGAGCGCGAGAAGGAGCCCATCATCGGCTATTGGGGAAAATACGCCAAATACCGGGAACTGGACCCCGCCGAGGCCGCCCGCCGCATCGAGAGCGGCGAGCCCTATGTGGTGCGCCTGAAAAGCTTTGGCGATCCCACCCGCAAGGAGACCTTCCGGGATGAGATCAAAGGCAAGCTGACGGTGCCGGAGAACTGCCTGGACATTGTGATCATGAAAGGTGACGGCTTCCCCACCTATCATTTCGCCCATTTTGTGGATGATACGCTGATGCGCACCACCCATGTGATCCGCGGAGACGAGTGGATCGCCTCTCTGCCCATCCACCTGCAGCTGTTCCGCACCTTCGGATTCCAGCCGCCCAAATATGCGCACATCGCGCCGCTGATGAAAACCGAGGACGGTTCCACCCGCAAATTGTCCAAGCGCAAGGACCCCGAGTGCGCCATCAGCTATTACTTTGAAATCGGTATGCCCACCGAGTCCATTCTGCTGTATCTGGCCACCATCTGCAACAGCGACTTTGAGGACTGGTTCATGAAGAACCCGGGCGCGAAGATCGAAGACTTCACCTTCCGCTTCAACCACATCGGCAAGGCCGGTGCCATTTACGATCTGGCCAAGCTGTACAACATCTCCAAGGGATTTGTCAGCCGCATGAAGGCGCAGGAGCTGTACGACCGGTCCGCGTCGTTCCTGAAGGAGTACGACCCCGCGTTCTACGAGCTGTACAGCCGGGACGAGGCTTACTCCGTGGCCGCCCTGAACATCGACCGCGAAAAACCCAAGCCCCGCAAGGACATCGCGGTCTACGGCGATATCAAGGCACAGATCTGGTATCTGTACGACGAACTGTTCCACACTCCCTGGCAGGACAACAGCATCATCGACACCGCCATTCTGTCGGATTATTTTGCAAATGTGTACGACCCTGCGGACGACAGCGCCGCCTGGATGGAGAAGGTCAAAGCCTTCGCGCCCAAGCACGGTTATGCGGCCGATGTGAAGGAGTATAAAAAGAACCCGGATCAGTACAGGGGCCACTTCGGCGCGATCTGCGGCATGCTGCGCTATCTGGTCACCAGCCAGACCAACTCCCCGGACCTGTATTCCATTCTGCATCTGCTGGGCGGCCAGCGGGTGCTGGCCCGCTGGAACGCCTATCAGGAGTGGGCCAAATGAGCGAATGCGTCATTCGCACCGCCAGGCCGGAAGACGCCGAAGCACTTTTGGAGATCTACGCACCTTATGTGCTTCAAACAGCGGTGACCTTTGAATACGACGTCCCCTCACGGGAGGAGTTCACCGGCCGGATGGAGCACATCCTGGCCCGCTATCCCTATCTGGCCGCCTGGGACGGCCGGCGCGTGCTGGGCTATGCCTACGCAGGCGCCTTTCATCCCCGTGCGGCCTACGGCTGGTCCGTGGAGACCACCGTCTATGTGCGCCGGGATGAGCGCCGCCTGGGTGTGGGCCGGGCGCTGTACACCGTGCTGGAGCAGGCT
>CALXIP010000018.1 GCA_944388395.1 uncultured Ruthenibacterium sp. | reverse complement strand
TTCTCCATTGTTGTTCAGTGCATGGTCGCCATCGTTCTGATTTTCGCGTCCAGCCTGTCTGATCTGCTGGGTTACTTCACTGTGATCGCTTTGCTGAAAAACTTCCTGACCTTCGGCACGATCTTCGTTCTGCGCCGCAAAGCGCACTACAAACCCGCTTACAAAATGCCCGGCGGTTACCTGATGCCCATCATCGCCATGGTCATGACCGCCACTCTGATCTACTCCACCTTTATCTGGTCTGCGATGCAGAGCATCATCGCTGCGGTTGTTGCAGTCGGTACCGGTCTGCCCGCTTACTACTTGATGGAGCGCCAGAACAAAAACTCCGCTAAATAAGCGCATTTTGTAAAAAAACAAGCAAAATCGCCGCCGCCGGCAACGGCGGCGGCGATTTTCTTTTGTAAAGGAGAGTTTTCCCATGGGCCTTTTTCGTGGTGACTTTTATTCACAGAAACTTCGAATGACCACGCAGGTGAACGTTATCTTCCCGGATGTTTCCAATGATGTCACTCCTCTTTGGGAGGGCAAGCCCCGCGTTCTTTATCTTCTGCACGGGTTATCTGCCAACGCTGGAGAGTGGACACGCTTTTCTAAAATTGAATACTACGCCAAAAAGTATAATTTTATTATCATCATGCCCGAAGTGCAGCGCAGTTTTTACTGCTCCGCAGCTTACGGTCCCGATTATTTCGGCTATGTGGCAGACGAATTGCCCGCGATTTGCGCGCAGTGGTTCAACCTGCCGACTGAGCGCGAATTCACCTTTATTGCCGGCGAAAGCATGGGCGGCTACGGTGCGACCAAAATTGCTTTGCGCCGACCTGAGCAGTATGCCGCCTGCGCCAGTCTTTCCGGCGTAATGGATTATCCCGCATGGGTAAAACGCACCCGCGCGGAAGAACTTCCGGATGTACTTCCGCAGGAAGTAGATGCGCTGCATGGCGCGGGCCAGGATCCCGCCCCGCTGGACGATCTCTTTTATTTGATGCGCCAGGAAGCCACCAATCCGGATCGCCCCCGCCTGATTCAAATCTGCGGAACAGAGGATTTTCTCTATGAAGACAACCTTCGCTTCCGCGATGCCGCCCGGGAGGCTGGTTACGGTCATACTTATCTGGAATGGGCGGGCGATCATGCCTGGCCTTTCTGGGATGTGGCGATTCAGCGTGCATTCCAATTCTTCTGCGGCTTGGATCTCAATGAAAGTCCCATCTATTAAACCAGAAAGAGGAGCGGGTTGACCGCTCCTCTTTTTTTAACTACTTCCCTATTTTTGAAATCATGCGACCGCGACAGCAGGACAAAAAAATTCGCCGAAAGCCAATGGAATGCTTTCGGCGAGTGGTGTTCCCGAGGTGATTCGAACACCCGGCCTACCGCTTAGGAGGCGGTCGCTCTATCCAGCTGAGCTACGGAAACATCTTGTACATTTTGAACGCTTTTCTATTATAAAATGCACCTGCAAAAATTTCAAGTCCGATTGAAAAATGCTTGACAAAAAGGCCTTTATTGTTTATGATATAAACAATATTTCAAATGCAGTGACGGGGAGTCCGCACACGAAACCGCGTTTTAGAGAGCTGCCGGAAGGTGCAAGGCAGTACCGGGAGTGTCGCCACTGGCCCCTGAGCAGTGCACTGAACGAAGGCTTCTTCCAGTAGGCTGCACCGGGTTTGACGCCGTTATCAGGTCAGGCTGTTCGCCAACGTTGGCTGATGGCACTAAGGTGGCTGCTTCCCGCAGCAATAAGAGTGGTACCGCGAAGATGTGATGTC
Organism: uncultured Ruthenibacterium sp.; assembly: GCA_944388395.1. Taxonomy (GTDB): domain Bacteria; phylum Bacillota; class Clostridia; order Oscillospirales; family Ruminococcaceae; genus Ruthenibacterium; species Ruthenibacterium komagatae. The sequence continues at coordinate 9,816 of CALXIP010000018.1, read as the reverse complement.
TCCGTCTCTTAGCCGAATCGTCGGCTGAGAGGCGGTTTTTTTATTACCTCTCAGCCCATCCAGCAAAGGAGTGTATGTACTATGATGGAACACGTAAAAAAGTATCATCCCGGGTATTATCCCCCGCCCCATTGCGAAATGCGCTGGGCTAAAAAAGACCACATTGAAAAAGCACCGATTTGGTGCAGTGTCGATCTGCGCGATGGGAACCAAAGCCTGATCGTTCCCATGACGCTTGCGGAGAAACTGGACTTTTTCCAGTTTCTCGTCAAACTCGGTTTCAAAGAAATTGAAGTCGGATTCCCCGCAGCCAGCGAAACCGAATATGAATTTCTGCGGGCATTGATCGAACAAAACCTGATTCCCGATGATGTGACCGTTCAGGTGCTGACACAGTGCCGCGACCACATCATCCGCAAAACATTTGACGCACTGAAAGGCGCCCCCAGTGCCATTGTTCATTTTTACAATTCCACCAGCGTGGCACAGCGGGAACAGGTATTCAAAAAGTCCAAAGAAGAGATCAAAAAGATCGCTACGGACGGAGCCAAGCTCGTCAAACAGCTGGCCAGCGAATACGAAGGTAATTTCCGCTTTGAGTACAGCCCTGAAAGCTTTACCGGTACGGAACCCGAGTACGCACTGGAAGTTTGCAACGCCGTTCTGGATGTATTGGAGCCGACCAAAGAAAAACCCGTCATCATCAATCTGCCGGTGACAGTGGCCATGAGCATGAGCCATATTTATGCCAACCAGATCGAGTACATGAACGACAACCTGAAGTACCGTGAAAATGTGATTCTGTCTCTGCACCCGCACAATGACCGCGGCTGCGGCGTTGCTGACACCGAAATGGGCCTTCTGGCCGGAGCTGACCGCGTGGAAGGCACTCTGTTCGGCAACGGAGAGCGCACCGGCAATGTGGATATTATCACCGTGGCCATGAACATGTACAGCCTGGGCGTAGACCCGAAGCTGGACTTTTCCAACATGCCGGCCATTGTGGAGGAATACGAAAAAGTAACCCGTATGCATGTGTACGACCGCACCCCCTATGCGGGCGCGCTGGTCTTCGCTGCCTTCTCCGGCAGTCATCAGGACGCCATCGCCAAAGGCATGAAATGGCGTGAAGAAAAGAACCTGTACGAGTGGACCGTTCCCTACCTGCCCATCGATCCGCACGACGTGGGACGCGAGTACGAGACAGATGTTATCCGCATCAACAGCCAGTCGGGCAAAGGCGGTATCGGGTACATTCTGGAACAGAACTACGGCTACGATTTGCCGCCGAAAATGCGGGAACGCCTGGGATATGCCGTCAAAGATGTTTCCGATCATCTGCATAAAGAACTTTCCCCCAAAGACATCTATGGTATTTTCGAAAACGAATTTCTCAACAAAGAAGCGCCCTTTGCCATTACGGATGTCCATTACATCCAAAAAGAGGGTGTATACGCCATGGTCAGCGTGAAAGAGGGCGACATCGCTGTAGAATACACCGGCCGTGGCAATGGCCGTCTGGATGCGGTCACCAATGCGATTCATCATGGCTCCGACCGCGATTTCTCCATCCTGACATACAAAGAGCATGCGCTTGAGACCGGCTCCACCAGCCACGCGGTGGCATACGTAGGGCTGGAATGGACCGACGGCTCGGTCAGCTGGGGTGCCGGTCAGCACACCGACATTATTATGGCCAGCGTGAAAGCTCTGGCCAGCGCCATCAACAATCACAAGGAGGCATGACCCATGGGCATGACAATGACGCAGAAAATTCTGGCCGCACACGCCGGATTGGACAAAGTGGAGCCGGGACAGCTGATCATGGCCAAATTGGACATGGTTCTGGGCAACGACATCACCAGCCCGGTTGCCATCAATGAGTTTGAAAAAGCAGGCTTCTCCTCGGTGTTTGACCGAACCAAAATCAGTCTGGTAATGGATCATTTCGCGCCCAACAAGGATATCAAGGCTGCGCAGCAGACCAAGCAGAGCCGTAACTTTGCCAACAAATACGACATTCTCAATTTCTACGATGTGGGCAACATGGGGATTGAGCATGCTCTTCTGCCCGAAAAAGGACTTGTCACTGCCGGCGACTGCGTGATCGGTGCGGACAGCCACACCTGCACCTATGGCGCGCTGGGCGCGTTTTCCACCGGGGTGGGCTCTACCGATATGGCAGCAGGCATGGCCACCGGTCAGTGCTGGTTCAAGGTTCCTTCTGCCATTCGCTTTCAGCTGACCGGAAGCCTGCAGGGCTGCGCCAGCGGAAAAGATGTAATCCTGCATATCATCGGTCAGATCGGTGTAGACGGTGCGCTGTATAAGAGCATGGAATTCGGCGGGCCCGGTCTTGCTTCTCTGAGCATGGATGACCGGCTTTGCATGGCCAATATGGCCATTGAGGCGGGCGCCAAGAATGGCATTTTTGAAGTGGACGACGTGACCCGTGCTTATCTGAACGGACGGGAGCAGCATCCGGGCGTCACCTATGCTCCCGATCCCGATGCAGAATATGAGAAAGTCATTGAAATCGATCTGTCGTCCATTCGTCCTACAGTGGCTTTCCCGCACCTTCCGGAAAACACCAAGACCATTGACGAGGCAGCTGCTTTGAATGTAGCCATCGATCAGGTGGTCATCGGCAGCTGCACCAACGGCCGTCTGTCAGATATGGCTGCCGCAGCCGCCATTCTGAAGGGCCGGAAAGTTGCGAAAAATATCCGTGCGATTGTGATTCCCGCCACACAGCAGGTATACAAAGACTGCATCCGGTTGGGATACATTGACACCTTCATCGACGCCGGCTGTGTCGTGTCCACTCCCACCTGCGGCCCCTGCCTGGGCGGCTACATGGGAATTCTTGCGGAAGAAGAGCGCTGTGTCGCCACCACCAACCGCAACTTTGTAGGCCGCATGGGCCATCCCACCAGCGAGGTCTATCTCGCCAGCCCGGCGGTCGCGGCCGCCAGTGCGCTGGCGGGCAAAATTGCCAATCCTGAGGAGGTAATGTAATGGTACAGGGAACCGTACATAAATACCCGGACAACGTGGATACAGACGTCATCATTCCGGCCCGTTATCTAAACACCGCCAATCACGCCGAACTGGCTGCCCATTGTATGGAAGACATTGATCCTGACTTCCGCAAAAAAATGCATGCGGGAGATATCATGGTGGCCGGCTGGAACTTTGGCTGCGGCTCTTCCCGGGAACACGCCCCCATCGCCATTAAGGAGAGCGGCATTGCCTGCGTGATTGCGAAGACCTATGCCCGTATTTTCTACCGCAATGCCATCAACATCGGTCTTCCCATTTTTGAATGCGAAGCCGCCAGCGACGGCATTTCCGACGGCGATGAAGTGTGCGTGGATTTTGATACCGGCCTGATCACCAACATCACCACCGGCAAAACCTATCAGGCGCAGCCCCTTCCCCCCTTCATTCAGAACATTGTCAACAAAGGCGGACTTTTGAATTCGCTGAAATAATCGCCCCACAGGAGGTTTGTTATGCGCAAACGCATTACTGTTTTAAAAGGAGACGGCATCGGCCCGGAAATCGTCAATGAGGCGCTGAAAGTTCTGGAAGCAGTGGCCGAGACCTACGGGCACCACTTTGCCTATCAGTGCATGGACATTGGCGGCATTGCCATCGACCAGCACGGAACCCCGCTGCCGCAGGAGACGATCGACGCCTGTCTGGACGCAGACAGCGTACTGCTGGGCGCGGTGGGCGGTCCCAAGTGGGACGGTCTGCCCGGCGATATCCGCCCGGAAAAAGGATTGCTGGGCATTCGAAAAGCCATGGGCCTCTATGCCAATTTACGCCCTGCCCGCCTGTTCCCTCAGCTGGCAGATGCAAGCCCGCTGCGCAGAGAAATCGTGGAGAAAGGCATTGATTTCGTAGTGGTGCGCGAACTGATCGGCGGCGTGTATTTCGGGGAGCACAAAACAGAAGAAGTCGACGGCGAATTGGTTGCCACCGACGTTATGCCCTACGCCGAGCACGAGATCCGGCGCATTGTTCAGGTGGCCATGGAAATTGCGAAAAAGCGGCGCAGCTGTGTCACCAGTGTGGACAAAGCCAATGTACTGGATACCAGCCGGCTCTGGCGCAAAGTGGCCGGTCAGGTGGCCGCAGAGCATCCCGATGTGGCGTTTTCCAACATGCTGGTGGACAACGCCGCCATGCAGATCGTCAAAAACCCCGCACAGTTTGACGTGATGGTCACGGAAAATATGTTTGGAGACATTCTTACAGATGAAGCCAGCATGATTACCGGCAGCATCGGTATGATTCCCTCTGCCAGCCTGGGTGACGGCACCCGTGGTCTGTACGAGCCGATTCACGGTTCCGCCCCCGACATTGCGGGACAGGACAAAGCCAATCCTATCGGAACCATTCTCTCCGCTGCCATGATGCTGCGGTACTCCTTTGATCTGTGCCGGGAGGCCGACGCAGTGGAAGCCGCTGTGGCACAGGTGCTGGATCAGGGATTGCGCACCGCCGACAGCATGGCCGACGGCTGCACGCTGGTGGGATGCCGCGCCATGGGCGACGCCATTGCCGCAGCGATCTCCGCCCAGACCTGAACCAAGGTGTTTTTCAAACGTCCCGGTTTAAAAGCCGGGACGTTTTTATATATTTTGCTCTTCAAAGCGCCTCAAATGTGCTATAATAAAAGGGCTTGTCAAAAGGGAGGCCTGGAAATGAAGATCATTGAACAAATTTGTGTGGTATTTGCCATCTGCCTTGCTGCCGAAGGCATTTCGGCAATTTTGCCGTTCCCCTTTCCCGCCAGTGTGCTGAGCATGGTTCTTCTGTTTGTTCTGCTGGCCACAAAGGTGTTGCATCCGGATCACATCCGGGAAAAATCCGAATTTTTGCTGGACAATATGGCGCTGTTTTTTGTGCCCGCCTGTGTCAGCATTTTGAAATACAAAGACGCGCTGATGCAGAATCTGCTTCCGATTCTGCTGATTTGCATCTTTACCACACCGCTGGTCTTTCTGGTCACCGGCCATGTCGTTCAGCTGACCATGCGGCTTTTGCAAAAGAAAGGAGGGCCTCGGGAATGATTCAGGCCATGACAACATCTCCACTGCTTGGCATCGTTCTGTGCATTGCCACATTTCTTCTGGGGCGCTGGGTTCAGATAAAAACCCGTTCTCCTTTGGCCAATCCTCTTTTGATCTCCACGGCACTGTGCATTGCCGTTCTGTGTCTGTTCCAAATCCCCTACGAAGACTTTTCCAAGGGCGGCGACATCATCAACATGATGCTGGGGCCGGTGACCGCTGTGCTGGCACTGGGCATTTACAACCAGTATGCAGTTTTAAAGCAATATTTCCTGCCGGTTCTTCTGGGATGCACCGCCGGCAGCCTGACCAGTATTTTCAGCGTGCTGGGGCTGTGCCATCTGTTCGGCGTAGATGATGCGGTAACTGCCGCCATGATGCCCAAAAGCTGCACCACTCCGATTGCTGTCAGCATTGCGGAAAGTCACGGCGGCCTTGCCGCCATTGCCGCGGCTTGCGTGATGATTGCCGGTTTGACCGGATCTCTGTGTGCCCCTTTGTTTGCCCGCTGGTTCCGCATTCAGGACCCGGTGGCTCAGGGGCTCGCCACCGGCGCCTGCAGCCATGCGCTTGGAACCATTAAAGCCCGTGAAATGGGCGAGCTTCAAGGTGCCATGAGCAGCATCGCCATTGGCGTCTGCGGTTTGATTTCCGTTGTGATCACCATCTTTTTATAAAAAACGGAGTCGCTCTCACACGAGAAGCGACTCCGTTTTTTAAGTTTTGTCTTTCTTTTGCTTTGCCTGCCGCAGACGCTCCATCTGATCGGGCAGAATCACGTCTGCCCCGCCCAGAGCCTCGGTATAATATGCCATCCGGCATACCGCCTCCAACACTTCCAGGCGGTTATAGGCGGCTTCCAGATTTTTGTCCCAGACCAGCGCGCCATGATTTTTCAGCAAAAGATTGTTGGTCTGCCTGGTATAGGGCTCGATTGCCCGAACCATCTCTGATGTGCCGGGCACTGCAAACTCCGTCACGGGCACCGTTCCCAAAAACAGTGGCGCCTCCACAAAATAATTTTCCGGAACAGCCCGGCCCGCCGAGGCGAAGGCCGTGGAAAACGGCGGATGGGAGTGAAGCACCACCTGGATTTCCGGCCGCGTTTCATAAATATGCCGATGCATGGGAAACTCCGAAGAAGGAACGCCGCCCTCCAGCACATGGCCGTCTGCCGCCACCACCAGCAGGTCTTCCGCGTGCAAAAAACCTTTATTCCGTTTGGAGGGCGTGATCAAAATTGCCCCGTCCGGCATACGCATACTGAAATTGCCGTCACTTGCAAAGACCAGGCCGCGCTCATAAATGCGCCGGCACCAGTCCGCCAGTTCTTTCCGCTGTGCCTCATACAGCATGATTGTGTTCCCCCTGTAAAAGCTTGTTTTTTGCCTTTTCCAAAAATGTTTCTGACCCAAAGCTGCCCGATTTCAGAACAAAGCGAAGGTCGTTTCGTTCCAAAGATGTACATATGGATACTCCCGGTTCGATTTGGGGCCCGACCCGCATACCGCCCACCTGAAAGCGGCGACAAAAGGAAGCGGAAGTGTCTCCGCCGCAGACAATGATGTTTCGCACGCCATCTTCCTGTGCCAGTGCATAGGCCAGCCCGGCCAGCGCATCGGAGACCGCTGTCGCTGCCGCCGGTGCGCTGATGCCCCGTTCCGCCGCCAGTTCCTTTGTTCTTCGAATCTGCTCCGGTTCAGAGCAGGTTCGAAGAACGATCATTTCACTGTTCCGGTGCTCTCGATACGCCTCGCGGAGCCGTTCCATTTCCTTTTCTCTGCGCGCAGAATCAAACAGTTCCGTTGTCCCCAACGTCAAAACCGGGCAGCCTGTGGCCTCTGCAAAGGCGATCTGGGCAGATGTCTGCGGCGTAAGGCTGCCCGCCAGGCAGAGCACCTTCTCTCCCGCTCGGCATGTTTCCAGTCCTGCAGCGTTTGCTTCCGCCGGCTCCCGCATTCCCAGATAATATGCAATGGCAGAGCTCCCGCAAATCACACGCTCATTCTCCAGCACAGCAGCCAGCCGTTCAAGGTCCTGGTTGTCGCGCACATCAAAAATGGCATATCCTCCCTGCTTCTTTTTCTCCTGCAGAATGCGGACCAGAGATTCATCGCTTTTCTCGTATTCGCGCCAGCTCACCGAACAGACCGGACGCTTTGTTTGTGCGGACAAAATTTTTACCAGGTCAGACTCTCGCATGGGATTGACCGGATCGTTTCGAAACTGAGATTCTTCCAGCTTTACTCCATATACATAATGGATCCCGTCCAACGTGGTGCGGCCATTGTCGGGGAACCCCAATACCACAGGGGCAAACGGCTCGCCTGTTGCGTCCAGCATTGCGTCAAACTCAGCGCCAATGTTTCCGCGGAATACTGAACACTGCTTGGAGAAAAACTGGTCCGCCTGCCCCGCAAATCTCCGGACGACCTCATACACTCTCCGGTATGCCTCATCGGGCTTTACAAAGCGCGAATCCGTATCCACAACCAGCTTGGAAGAATCGCCGAAGCAGGCCTGCTGCGCGCTTGGAAAGGGGTATAAAACCGACGGATGACCGCTGTTATAATACATCAGGCCAATGTCATCCGCACCAGTGATATCGTCTGCTGCCACCAGCACTCGCTTCATCGTTTTTCACCATCCAATGCGGCCAGATCGTCTCTCAATTTTTCAATGCCCAATCGCGGACTGGTAAGCACTTTGGCACAGATTTCATCCGGAAGGCCGTCAGCTGCACTGGCCATGGATGCCTGCGCCAGTACGATCACATTTGCCTGTGCCCCCTGCTCTGCCAGCGCTTGGCGGATTTTTTCGTCATGCAGCGCGCGGTCTCCTTGCATCAATGCATCGTAAGCGCCCTCTACCAGAACAGTGCGAATCTCGCAGAATTGGGTTTGCTTTTGCGACAGCCGTTTTAAAAGACGCGCAGTCGGCTCCAAAGTGCTTGCCAACGTGGCAAACACGCAGATGACGCCGCCGCGCTGCACTGCCTCGCATGCCATTGCCTCGTCGATGCGATACACCGGAATATCCAGCATTTCATTGGCCTCCTGAGCAAATTCGCCCACGGTGGAACAGGCGCTGAGGATAGCCTGCGCGCCGTTTTTGCGGGCAATTTGGGCATATTCCAGCCAGCGTTCCCGCACCCAATCGACCCGGTATCCCCCGTTCATATCCGGCAAAATGGAATCATCCAGAAGGTTGAACACCTCTGCATTCGGAATCTCGCTTCGAATCAGATCGCCCAGGCTGGCGATCGTTGCCGGCGTCGTGTGAATCACCGCAATTTTCATACTTTGCTCCGTCCTTTCTGTATCTCTGTTAAAAACGATAGCATTCTTTCCGGGAATTTTCAATGCCCGAAAACAAAAATGGCTGTCGCAAGAAACCCGAACGAGTTTCTTGCGACAGCCATTTTCTTAGGCTGACGGGGACCTGTTAGCCAATCTCCACCATGACTTTTACGCCTTCCCGCACCGCGGCGGCGCGCATGACTACACGGATGGCCTTGGCAATACGGCCCTGCTTGCCGATTACTCGGCCCATGTCTTCTTCCGCAACCGTGAGGTGGTACACAATGACGCCTTCCTCATTGGCTTCGTCTACCGTTACCTGCACGGCGTCCTTGTTTTCCACAAGGCCCTTTGCGACTGCCAACAAAAGCTCCTGCATGTCGCTACCCCCAAATTACAGAATGTCGTTCTTCTTCAGCAGAACACGCACCGTATCGGTGGGCTGAGCGCCGTTGGCGATCCAGGTTTTCGCTTTCTCCGCATCGATCTTCACGACCGCCGGCTCCTTGGTGGGATCGTAGTAACCGATCTCCTCAATGAAGCGGCCATCGCGGGGGAAACGGGAGTCCGCAACTACCACGCGGTAGAAGGGAGCTTTCTTCGCGCCCATGCGGCGCAGTCTGATTTTAACAGCCATGCTGTCACCTCCTGTATTTTTGTATTGCGCTGCCCAAGGCACCGCAATGAATTTATAGCATCGACCAAAGGCCGAAACCATCGCTTACATGCCGAACAAACGGCCAAAACCGCCGCGGCCGAACTTCTTCGGGTTCTTTTTCAGCTGCTTCATCATTTTGCTCATCTGCTCAAACTGGCGAAGCAGGCGGTTTACATCTTCCACCTTGGTCCCGCTGCCCGCGGCAATGCGCCGCTTGCGCTTGGGATCGATGATGGACGGTTTCTCCCGTTCGGCAGGAGTCATACTCTGAATAATCGCCTCGATGTGAACAAAGGCTTTGGACTCGTTGATCTCGTCCATGTCTACCTTGCCCGCCAAGCCCGGCAGCATGGAGACCAGCGCTCCGGCGCCGCCCATTTTTTTCAGTTGCGCCAACTGGTCCAGCATATCGTTCATATCGAATTTATTTTCCATCAGGCGGCGGGCGGTCTCCTCGGCCTTTTTGGCATCGGCCGTATCCTGCGCCTTCTCGATCAGCGTCAGCACGTCGCCCATACCCAAAATACGGCTGGCCATGCGCGCCGGGTGGAACACTTCCAAATCGTCCAGCTTTTCGCCCACGCCCGCAAACTTGATGGGTTTGCCTGTCACGGCACGCACGCTGAGTGCGGAACCGCCACGGGTATCGCCGTCCAATTTGGTGAGGATAACACCGTCCAAGCCGGTGCTCTCGCCGAAGCTCTTGGCCACATTGACCGCGTCCTGACCGGCCATGGCGTCGATGACCAACAGTGTCTCATCCACTGGTACCGTC
>CALXIP010000017.1 GCA_944388395.1 uncultured Ruthenibacterium sp. | reverse complement strand
CGCTGCTGTGGCCGGCGGCGCTGGTGCGGCTTCTGCCCATTCTCATCGGGCTGGCCGTGCTGGTGCTGGGCACCGCCGAGATCGCCTACCGCCTGGCCATGCGCGCCGCGGGCGACGGGGGCGGCCCTCCGCTGCTGCAGGGGGCGGCGGCCCTGGCCGTGGGCCTGGTGCTGCTGCTGAACCGGGACGTGTCCATGGTGTTCATGGTTCTGGTGCTGGGGTTGTGGGCTCTGGCCAGCGCCGGGTTCCGCCTGTACACGCTGGCGCAGCTGCGCCGGGCGGGCCTGCCCTGGGGCAGCGTGGCGCTGGACGCGGGCCTGAAGCTGCTTCTGGCGGTGTTCATGCTGGCGCGCCCGGTAAAAACCATGACCCTGTGGGCGCAGCTGGTGGGGGTGTTCTTCCTCATCATCGGCGTGTCGGTCATTGTGTCCGCGCTGTACTTTGACCGCGCCTTCCACGACAGGGACGACTTCTGAGCCTGCGGGCCCCGCTTCGGCGGGGCCTTTTGCGTTTTTTTGTCGTGCATCGCCCTTTTCCTTGATTTGGCCCGCCGGCCATGCTATGATGAACCCAAGAGAGGAGAGATGCCCATGCCACGCATGGTGGAACAGAAGATCCGGTCCGCGGTGCCGCTGTATCTGGCGGCCGGGGCCTTTCTGGCAGCGTCGGCGCTGCTGCCCATCTATCAGTGGTGGGCCATCGTCCTGGCGGGGGTGCTGGCCGCCGGGGTGTATTGGGTCGCCGACAAAAAGATCCCGCCCCGCACGGTGCTGGTGGAGCAGCCGTACCAAACCGGCAGCCAGGACCTGGACGAGCTTCTGGCCCAGGCCCAGACCCGGCTGGATCAGCTGCATACGCTGAATGAGCGCATCCCCGACGCGGCGCTCAGCGCGGCCATTCTGCGCATGGAAAACGCGGGTGCGGCCATTCTGGAAAAGCTGTCCGCCGAGCCGGAGAAAGCCCGCAGCGCCCGGCGCTTTCTGGCCTATTACCTGCCCACCGCCGTAAAGGTGCTCACCGCTTACGCGGATTTGGAAGCCGCCGGCGCCGACGGCGAGAACGCCCGGGCCCTGGCCGCCCAGGTGGAGCAGAACGCCGGCACCATCGCCCGCGCCTTTGAAGCCCAGCTGGACAGCCTGTTCGCCGGGCAGGTGCTGGATGTCTCCACGGATTTGGAAGTGCTGGAGGCCATGGCAAAAAGCGACGGCCTGACCGACGGCCCCCAACTGACCCTGTAAAACGAAAGGATGAACAACCATGGAACAGAAACCCGAACTCACGCTGGAAATGCCCGCCCCCACCCTGACGCTGGACGCCCAGCCCGCCACCCCGGCCGATCAGAAGGCCGCTGAGGAAAAGGTGGAGCCTGTGGTGCTGGACGAGGAGAGCCTCTCCGAGGAAGAGCGCCGTCAGGTGGAGGAGTTTTCCCAGAAGATCGACCTTTCCAATTCCACGCAGGTGCTGCAGTACGGCGCCGCCAGCCAGAAGAAAGTGGCGGATTTTTCCGAAACGGCCCTCAACAGCATCCGCACCAAGGACCTGGGCGAAGTGGGCGACATGATCACGGGCCTTGTCACGGAGCTGAAAGGCTTTGACGCCACCGCCGAACAGCCCAAGGGCATTCTGGGCTTTTTCAAAAAGGCCGGCAATCAGATCGAGGAGCTGAAGACCCGCTACGCCAAGGCCGAGACCAACGTGGAGCGCATCGAGGGCATGCTGCAGGACCATCAGGTCCAGCTGCTCAAGGACATCGCCATGCTGGACAAGATGTACGAGATGAACATGGTCTATTACAAAGAGCTGACCATGTACATTGTGGCCGGCAAGAAAAAGCTGGCCGACGTGCGGGAAAACCAGCTGCCCAAGCTGGTGGAAAAGGCCAAGGCTTCGGGCCTGCCCGAGGACGCCCAGGCCGCCAAGGACCTGGAGGATCTGTGCACGCGCTTTGAAAAGAAGCTGTACGATCTGCAGCTGACCCGCAGCGTCTCCGTGCAGATGTCGCCCCAGATCCGTCTGATCCAGTCCAACGACACCATGATGGCGGAGAAGATCCAGACCTCCATCGTGAACACCATTCCCCTGTGGAAGAGCCAGATGGTCCTCAGCCTGGGCCTGGCCCACTCGCAGCAGGCCATCGAGGCCCAGCGCGCGGTCACGGATATGACCAACGAGCTGCTGCGCAAGAACGCCGCCGCCCTGAAGCAGGGCACCATCGAGGCCGCCAAGGAGTCCGAGCGCGGCATCGTGGATCTGGAGACGCTGAAACAGACCAACCAGAGCCTGATCGAAACCCTGGACGAAGTGGTGAAGATCCAGACCGAAGGCCGCGCCAAACGCGCCGCTGCCGAGACGGAGCTGGGCCGCATTGAGGGCGAATTGAAGGCCAAACTTTTGGAGATGGCTCAATGAAACACAAACTTTCCGAAAACCGCGCCCTGGGCGTGACGGCGCTGTGCTGCGCGGTCCTGGTGGGGGTGCTGGGCATCGGGTGCGCCAAGGTGCGCGCCGTGGCCCAGGCGCCCGCCGACTACTACCGCACCAGCATGTCCGCGGACTTTGCCGCCCGGGAGGCAGCGGCCGGTTCGCTGCTGGCGCTGGCCGAAGGCAACGTGGACGACAGCCTGCTCCAGTCCGCCCAGGCGGCGCTGGACGAAAGCTGTGCCGCCGCCGATGACCCGGCGGCCCGCTACGCCGCGGGCCTTTCGCTGAAAACGGCGGTGGAGCTGCTGTACAACGCCATGCCCGCCGACGAGCGGGACGGCCAGGGCAGCCCGGCGCAGATGGCCTGGTCAGAGTTCACCAGCCGCACTGCGATCTTGTCCCATGCGGTACCGGAATACAACGAGCTGGCGCGCACCGCCGCCCAAAAGCTGTCGGGCTTTCCGGCGCAGCTTCTGGCGGATCTGGCGGGCGCCCACACCGAGGAGATGACGGCATGAAGCTGAAAAAGCGCCTGGCCGCGCTGGCGGCCGCCGCGGTGCTGGCAGCGGCCTTCTGCGCACCCGCGCTGGCACTGCTCAGCCCCACCGCGGATTTTTATGTCAACGACAGCGCCGGCGTGCTGGACGAAGCCACCGAGCGCCAGATCGTGGAACAGAACGACGGGCTGTACGCAGCCTGCGGCGCACAGATCGTGGTGGTCACGGTCAACGATACCGAGGGCCTGGGCACCGCGGAGTACGCCTATCAGCTGGGCAATGAGTGGGGCATCGGCTCTTCGTCGGAAAACAACGGCGTGCTGCTGCTTTTGTCCATCGGCGAGCAGGATTATCAGTGCATTCAGGGCTCCGGGCTGGAGGATTCGCTGTCCACCATGACCCTCAGCCGCATTCTGCAGGAAGACCTGGAGCCGGACTTTGCCGCCGGCGATTACGACGCAGGCGTGCAGAAAACCTTTGATACATTGTACCGGCAGGTCTGCGCCATCTATGGGCTGGACCCGTCGAACCCGGCGGCCAACGTGGCGCCGGGCGCAGGCTATGAGCAGCCGGCATCCTCGGGCCTGTTCGGCCTGGGTCTGGCGGCGCTGGTGCTGCCGCTGGGCGCGCTGGTGCTGGTGCTGGTGGTGCTCTCGCTGCTGCGGCCGGTGCGCGTGGGGCGGTATCCCCGCTACGGCCGGCCCTATGTTCCGCACCGTCACATTTACCGGCGGCCCGGCCCGCCCCCGCCTCCTCCGGGGCCCTGGGGCGGTTCCATGCTGGGCGGCTCCGTGCGGCGTCCGCCCCGTCCGGGCGGCGGCAGCTTCCGCATGGGCGGAGGCGGCAGTTTCCGCAGCGGCGGCGGTTTTCGCGGCGGCGGAGGCGGCGGCTTCCGGGGCGGCGGTGCAGGCCGCGGCCATTGATGATGCAGGACGGCACAGCTTTTTTCGCTGTGCCGTCCTTTTTTGTTGCAGCCCGGGAACATACAAGAAGGAAACTTCACAAAAAAGCTTGACAAAGAAAGCAGAAATATGTAATATGAAGTTACCTTCACGAGAAGTAAACTTCGTGTTTGGGGGAATAAGATGCGAACGAAGGTTAAAGAATTGCGGACAGCCGCAAAAATGACGCAGCAACAATTAGCCGATTTAGTCCATGTTTCGTCAAGAACGATTATTTCCATTGAAAAGGAACAGTACAGTCCCTCTCTCATGCTGGCATACAGAATGGCGCAGGTCTTTGGCGTGACCGTCGAGGAGTTGTGCTGCTTGCAGGAAAACAAGGAGCGGGAGGACCGGGAATATGGATGTTGAGCCCCACATTGAGAAAGGAGAGACAGCGTATGGAACAAGCACCGAAACGGCGGCCGATCAGAGATGAACGAGATGAACAGATAGAGGTACAGTCCAGAGCTCGTTCTTTGGAATATGTAGTGGCAGCGACACAAGTTTTAACGGTCATATGCTTGCTGAAAGGGAATCCGGCATGGAAAGGAAGCATCTCTTTGGTGTTCTTCGGGGCCGCCTTTGAGCTGTTTTACAAATATAAGCAGTACGAAGAAAATCTGTATCGTATCGTTGGCGTGCTTCTTCTGCTTGTAGGAGTTGCGTTTCTGGCGTGGTTTGGAATTACGGGATAATGCGCGAACCGGGCCGGTTGCGGACCATCCGGGGGCCGCGTTTCTCGCCCTCAAAACAAAAACCGGGACCTTTTGCTGTCAAAAGGTCCCGGTTTGTTTTGTCTTTTGCGGGCGCTGTCAGCGGTTGCACTTCCACACATGGTACAGCCCGTCCAGAAGCAGGTTGGGCACCAGCGTCACGTCCCGTTTGCAGTGGGGCACGATCATGCCGGCAATGCCGCCGGTGGCCAGTACCGTGCGGATGCAGCCCAGTTCGGCTTCGAACCGGTCCAGCATGCCGTCCAGCATGCTGGCGGTGCCCAGCACAATGCCGCTCTGCATGCTCTCCACGGTGGTCCGCCCGATGGCGCGGGCCGGCGGGCACAGGGCCAGCCCGCCCAGCTGGCTGGCTCCGCTGACCAGGGCGTTCAAACTCAGCAGCACGCCGGGCATGATGCTCACGCCCCGCACCGCGCCGGTTTCGTCCACCGCGGTCATCTTGGTGGCGGTGCCCAGGTCCAGCACCACGGCGGGCAGCGGCCAGGCCGCCCGTGCCGCAATGGCGCCGGCCAGCAGGTCGTCCCCCAGTTCGGCGGGGTTCTCAATGTCCACGGTCACACCCGTGCGCAGGCTCTGGTGCAGAACCAGCGGCTTTACGCCGCACAGCGTGCCCAGCGCCCGGCACAGCGTGTCGGTCATGGGCGGCACCACGCTGGACAGCACCGCGTCCTCCACGTCATCGGGGCGCAGATGGTACAGCCGCAGGATGCCCTCCAGCTGCAGCGCGTACTGGTCGGCCTCCAGCGTCTTGTCGGTGGCCAGCCGGGTGGAGAACACCAGCGCCTCGTTCTGATATCCTCCCAGTACAATGTTGGTGTTGCCAATGTCTACGGCAAGAATCATATCCCTCGCTCCTTTTCCGGTCGGGCCAGCCGCGCGCCGGCCCATTCCATCAGCTGCCGGCACAGGTCTTCCCAGTCCGCCGGCTTTTTTTCAGTTTCGGTACCGCGATGTCCCCGCTCGAAACCCCGGCCCTCGCCCGCCGCGATTTAGGCGGGCGAGGGCACCGTTCTGGTGACTCTTTTGGCGGCAAAAGAGTCACGCACCGCAGGTTTCGTAATCGCGCCGCAAGGCGCGGAGCGGTTTCCCACGGATGGGAAAAAGGGGGACAAGCGGCCGTTTTCTGCTGTGTCCGGAAAGAAAAACATCCGTCCCGGAGGTTTCAAAGCAGAAAATCTCCCTCAAAGGGCCGCCCCCTTCCGTTTGCCCTTTATTTTACCACATCCGGCCGTTTGAAAAAAGAGGGATAAACCGGTCGCCAGCCTCATACAAATGCAGTAGAACCGGGCGGCGTGCCCGCCTGATGAATCTGCAAGGAGGGAACAGTGGCATGTTTGTTTGTACGTTACGAAAAGGCGGGCTGAAAAAGCTGGCCGCGGTGTGCGTGTGCGGCGCGGCGCTGGCGGCAGTGGCGATCGGTGTAGGGAAGATCTGGCAGGACGGAGATGCGGTGGATGTGGCCGCGGCGCAGCCGTCCATGGCCCAGCAGATCACCGGTGCGCAGGACCTGCAGACCTTTCTGGCCGGTTACGGGCTGGAGGTGGACCCCACCAGCGCCGAGGTGACCGCCGTGAAGATCCCCCGCAAGTGGGACGAGAGTTTTCAGGCCTTCCACGACGTGGTCAAGCAAAGCGGTTTTGAACTGACCAAATGCAAGAACAAAGAGGTGGACAAATGGGTGGTTCCCGTGCCCGCCCGGAGCACCGAGGAGCTGACCACCTACGCCGTGGTGCTGGTGTACCAGAACGAGCCCCGGGGCGCGTATCTTCTGCAGAAACCCTCGGGCGAGGTGCTGCCCCTGACGCCCAAAGCGGCGGCCAGCGCAGCGCTGACCGAGGAGGAGATCGCCGCCAACGCGAACTTCGCCTCTTCCGTGGCGGCCACCGAGACCCAGGCCGCGCCGGAAGAAGTGACCGAGACCCAGGCGGCCCCGGAGGAAGCCACCGAGACCCAGGCCATTCCGGAGGATGCCTATCCCACAGAGTAAAACGGAACCGATGCAGCCGAAAAGGCGCCGCGCACAAAGGCCGGCGCCTTTTCGCCTTGGTGCTGGCAGAAGCTTTCTCTTTTGTTCCCGGCGGCGTTTGTGCTATACTTGAAAAAAACAAGGTGGAGGACAAACAGATGCGTCTGGATAAATTCGTGGCCCAGGCGGCCCAGATCACCCGCAGCGAGGCGCGCAAAGGCATCCGCGCGGGGGCGGTGACCGTGGAGGGTACGGTGTGCACCCGGGCCGAGGCGGACGTGGCCGAAACGGCGGCCGTGACGTGGGAGGGCCGGCCGCTGGCGTATGCCGGGCGGTATGTGTACCTGATGCTGGACAAACCCAAAGGGGTGGTCAGCGCCTCCGAGGACGGGCGGGACGTGACCGTGGTGGACCTGGTGCGGGACGCCTATCCCCGTCGCCAGCTGTTCCCGGCGGGCCGGCTGGACAAGACCAGCACCGGCTTTGTGCTGCTGACCGACGACGGCGCCTTCGCCCACGACATCCTGGCGCCCCGGCGCCACGTGCCCAAAACCTACCAGGTGGGGCTGGACACCCCGCTGACCGCCGAAATGGTGGAAGGTTTTGCCAACGGCGTGACCCTGGCGGACGGGCAGACCATGCTTCCGGCCCAGGTGCTGCCCGGGGAAAACGGCCCCTGCAGTGCGGTGGCGGTGCTGCATCAGGGCGTGTATCATCAGATCAAGCGGATGTTCGGCGTGTACGGCGCCGGGGTGCGCGAGCTGCGGCGGGTGGCCATCGGCCAGCTGTGGCTGGACGAGCGCCTGGGCCCGGGCGGCTGGCGGGAGCTGACCGCCGAAGAAGTGGAAAAAATCACGGCAGGACGTTTACAGACTTTTCAAAAAACCAACACAACTGCCCGTTAAGATAAAAGGGAAAACTGTTTTTCAAACTCATTTTCCCAATTTACACAATAAACCCCGGCTTATTTTGTTTAAATATGTTGCAAAAGTCAGAAACATTGTGTAAAATAGAGAGCATAGCGGCACCTAATTGTTTATTTTCACCATTTGGCTGGAACCAGCGTCCGCCGGGGTGAACCGGGCAACAACGGACCACATCATCATAAAAGAAGGGAAAAGGGTTTTATGGCGAACAGGGTTTTTCAGGGCGTGGTTTATCAGATGAAGGATGCGATCGACCGGATGGTCGGCGTGGTGGACGAAACAGGTACCATCATCTCCTGCACGGACTTGAACCGCATTGGTGAGGTGCGGGACGGCGTTGCCGCCGACCGGCTGACCGCCGGCGACACCTTTGTGCGGGACGGATACACCTATCATCTGTTCAGCTCCAACAAGCGCAACGACTACGCAGTGATGGTAGAGGGCACGGACGAGTCCGCCGCGCGGTACGCGGCGGTGCTGGCCATCAGCCTGCAGAACATCAAGCAGTATCACGACGAGAAGTTCGACAAGGCCAACTTCATCAAGAACGTGGTGCTGGACAACATCCTGCCCGGCGACATTTACGCCAAGGCGCGGGAGCTGCACTTCGCCACGGACGTGTCCCGCGTGGTGCTTTTGATCCGCGTGACCAGCGGGGCTGACATCTCCGCTTACGACGTGGTGTCCAGCCTGTTCCCGGACAAGCAGAAGGACTTTGTGTTCAACATCAGCGAAAACGACACCGTGCTGGTCAAGGAGATCAAGCGCGGCATCGACCAGCGGGACCTGGAAAAGCTGGCCTCCAGCATTGTGGACACGCTGAACGGCGAGCACTACATCAAAGCGGTGGTGGGCATCGGCACGCCCATCGCCAACGTGAAGGATCTGGCCACCAGCTTTAAAGAGGCTCAGATCGCCATGGAAGTGGGCAAGGTGTTCGACACCGAGCGCTCCATCGTCAGTTACGACAACCTGGGGATCGCGCGTCTGATCTATCAGCTGCCCACCACCCTGTGCGAGATGTTCCTGAAGGAAGTGTTCAAGCAGGGCAGCATCGAAAGCCTGGACGCAGAGACGCTGTTTACCATTCAGCGCTTCTTTGAAAACAACCTGAACGTGTCCGAAACCAGCCGCGGCCTGTTTGTGCACCGCAACACGCTGGTGTACCGCCTGGAGAAGATCAAAAAGCTCACGGGCCTGGATCTGCGGGAGTTTGACGACGCCATCGTGTTCAAAGTCGCTTTGATGGTGAAGAAATACCTGAGCGCGAACCCGGCGAAATATTAAAAAGCCACCGCTGCGGCCAGAAACATTTTTTTGCCGCAGCGGCCATTTTTGTTCATCGGGCGCAATATCGGCGCGCGTTCGCTGGTATGTAGATTGAACCGAAAAGGATGGGAATCTTGCGATGATCCGTTTTGAGAATGTGAAAAAAGTATACGAGGCCACGGGCAAAAACCCCGAGATCGTGGCGCTGCACAACGTGAACCTGCACATCCGCAAGGGCGAGTTCGTGTTCGTGCTGGGTCATTCCGGCGCGGGCAAGAGCACCTTTCTGAAGCTGATTTTGCGGGAAGAGGCAGCCACCGAGGGCCGCGTCATCGTCAACGGGCGGGACCTGTCCGCCATCAAGCCCCGGGAGATCCCCTATCTGCGCCGGGGCCTGGGCGTGGTGTTCCAGGACTTCCGCCTCATCCCCACTATGACGGCCTATGAAAACGTGGCCTTCGCCATGCGCGTGACCAATATTTCCGAGCGGCAGATCAAGCGCCGCGTTCCGTATGTGCTGAACCTGGTGGGCCTGGCGGACAAGGCCCACGCTTTGCCGCAGGAATTGTCCGGCGGTGAACAGCAGCGCATCGCCCTGGCCCGTGCACTGGTGCACTCGCCGCCCATCATCATCGCGGACGAGCCCACCGGCAACATCGACCCGGAATTGAGCGTGGAGATCATGGAGCTTCTGCAGGCCATCAACAGCGTGGGCACCACCGTGGTGGTGGTCACCCACGAGCGGGACCTGGCTTTGCGGTTCAACAAGCGCATCATCACCATCGATCACGGCGAGGTCATTGACGACAGCCTGCGCCAGGCAAGGAGGATGCGCGTATGAGATGGTCCAGCTTTAAATACCTTGTGCGGCAGGGCTGGCACAGCATGGTGGCCAACCGGCTCATGACGCTGGCCAGCGTGGGCGTGCTGTCCGCGTGCCTGTTCATCACCGGCGTGGCGCTGCTGCTGAGCTTGAACGTCAACAGCTTTGTCAGCGGCCTCAGCGAGCAGAACGAGGTGGAGTTCTTCCTCACGGACGAGACCACCGCCGACGCGGCCGCCCAGCTGCAGACCCAGATCGCCGCCATGGACAACGTGGCCGAATGTCTGTACATCTCCAAAAGCCAGGCGGTGGAGGAGATGAAAGTGTACTTAGGCGATGACGCCGGCGTGCTGAAGGATTACGAGGGCGAGGGCAACCCCGCCAATCCGCTGCCCGCCTCCTTCCGCGTCACCGTGAAGGACCTGGCGTATCTGTCCGATACCGTCAGCCAGATCCAGACCCTGCTGGGCGCTTCGGTGTCCGGCGTGCAGTCGCCCACCGAGCTGGGCACCACGCTGGTGAACCTGCAGCGGGTGGTGGGGGCCGTGGGCTGGGGCCTGGTCATCGTGCTGGGCGTCATCAGCATCGTGGTCATCAACAACACCATCCGGCTGACGGTGTTCGCCCGCCGCAAGGAGATCAATATCATGAAATTCGTAGGCGCCACCAACGGGTTCATCCGCCTTCCCTTCTTTGTGGAGGGCATGACCGTGGGCGCCATCGCCGGGCTGGTGGCCTCGGTGCTGGTGGGCGGCGGCTACCTGGGCCTTTTGAAGGCGCTGGCCCAGCCCGAAGCCTCCTGGCTGTCGGAGTTCACCCGCTGCATGCTGCCCTTTAAAACGGTCATGCTGCCCATGGCAGGGCTGTTTGTCCTGTTCGGCATGGCCATCGGCAGCACCGGCTGCGCCACCAGTATCCGCAAACATCTGAAAGTCTGAGCACAGCAAAGGAGAGCCATGGAAAAGCGAAAATGGATCGTGCGCGCGGTGTGCATCCTTCTCACCGTTCTGATGGCGGCCAGTGTGTTGGGTCCGCTGGCCTACACCGCCTACGCGGACGAAGAGACCCCCAAGGAGAAACTCGACCGCATTCAGCAGGAATTGCAGCAGCTGGAAGATAAAATCGAAGATACCAAGGATGACATCTCCAAACAGCAGGAGCTCAAGCAGTATTATCAGCAGCAGAGCAACACCCTGAAAGCCCAGATCGAGGCCCTCAGCGCCCAGATCGCCGACACCGAGGCCACTTTGAAGGCCAAGCAGGAGGAGCTGGGAAACAAGATCCTGGAAGTGGAGCAGTCCAAAGCGGACTTTGAGGACCGCCTGGTGGCCATGTATGAGATGAGCCGCCAGAGCAACCTGAGCATTCTGCTGGGCATCGACGATTTTTCGGAGATGCTGCGCTTTGGCGAGAACCTGCAGGCCATCAGCACCAACGACACCCGGATCATCCAGAACCTGAAAAACGAGCAGGCCGAGCTGGAGGCCCAGAAGGCCGAGGTGGAGACGCTGCTGTCCGATCTGAACACCCAGAACGAGCAGCTGAACGCCTCCATGCAGCAGTACCAGCAAAGCGTGCAGCAGGCCGACGCCGCCATCAGCGCGGAAGAGGCGGCCCTGGACGCTCAGTCGGAGGCATACAAGAAAAAGCAAGAGGAACAGAGGGCCGCCCAGCAGGAGTGGGCCGCCTGGGCCGGTTCCAACACGGGCAACAGCTACGTGCTGGGTGACGGCACCGGCCAGTTTGCCTGGCCCATCCCGGGCTATACCAACCTTTCGTCGGACTTCGGCACCGTGCGCTATATCTTCGGCGTGAAGGACGTGCACCGCGGCATGGACGTGCCCGCCCCGGCCGGCACCCCCATCTACGCGGCGGCGGACGGCGTGGTGTCCACCAAAGCGCACTGGAGCTACGGCACCTGCGTGAAAATCAGCCATTCTCCCAGCCTGGTCACCATCTACGGGCACATGTCCGCCCGGGCTGCGGGCATCACCGACGGCGTGTTCGTCACCAAAGACCAGCTGATCGGCTACGTGGGCAGCACCGGCAACTCCACGGGCAACCATCTGCATTTCGAGGTCAACGTCAACGGCACGCCCGTCAGCGCGTGGCCCTACCTCAGCAGCTGATGAACACGAAAGGAACGAAACAATGAACAAAAAAATCACAGTCAACCTGGCGCTGGCCATCGCCATCATCGCCATGACGGTGACCTTCGTCATCACCATGCTGCTCAGCATGAACCTGTTTGACCGCACGGTCAGCAACGTGCGCGCCAAAGAGGTCATGTACAACAAAGTGGCCGAGATCGATAAAAACGTGCGCGCCAACTATTACGGCGAGATCAACAACGATTCCCTGTACGACTATCTGTGCGCGGGCTACATCGCGGGCATCGGCGACAAAAACGCCACCTACTACACCGCCAAGCAGTATCTGGAGCTGCAGGGCATCCAGAACGGCCAGGTCATCGGCGTGGGTGTGGACGTGGTGCTGGACACCAGCGGCTACGCCCGGGTCATCCGCTGCTATGACGGCAGCCCCGCGGCCCAGGCCGGCGTGGCCAAAAACTGGTTCATCACCAAAATCGGCGACAGCGACGTCAAGCGCCTGTCCCTGACCCAGATCAACAGCCTTCTGCGGGGCGAAGAGGGCACCACCGTCACCCTGACGGTGCTCAATCCCTCCGGTGAAGAGCAGACCATCGAGGTCCAGCGCCGCACCTACGACATGCCCACCATCACCTATACGGTGCCCGAGGGCAAGACCACCGGCTACATTCAGATCTATCAGTTCAACAGCAACACCGCCAGCGAGGTGCAGACCGCCATCGAGACCATGCAGGCGTCCACGCAGCTGCAGGCGCTGGTGTTTGACGTGCGCAACACTTCCGGCGGCGAGCTGGACGACGTCATGGACGTCATCGACCTGCTGTGCCCGGTGGGCCCCATCGCCAGCCAGCAGAACAAGGACGGCACCGTCACCGTGCTGGACACTTCCGACAGCAAAGAGGTAGACCTGCCCATGGCCGTGCTGGTCAACGGCAATACCTCCTACACCGGCGAACTGTTCGCCGTGTCTCTGCGTGAGTTCGGCAAGGGCAAGGTCGTGGGCACCCAGACGGCGGGCAAGGGCACCATTCAGTGCACGCCCGTCACCCTGTCCGACGGGTCGGCCATCAGCTACACCGTGGGCATCCTGCTGGACAAAGAGGGCAACAGCTTTGACGGCACCGGCATCACCCCCGACGTGGAGATCGCCCTGAAGGCCGACGAAGAGGCCAACTTCTACTCTCTCACCGTGGAGACAGACCCCCAGATCAGCAAAGCCTTCGAGGCAGTGACCGCCATGGTCTCCAGCCAGTCGGCTCAAAGCGGGGCTGCGGCGTCTTCCGCCAGCACGCCTGCCGCGTAACGAACACATTCACAGCGCGCCGCCCCCTTCGGGCGGCGCGTTTTCAGGAAAGGAACCCACATTGAATCTGACGGATCTTGCAACGGTCAAGGACCTGTGCGCCCGGCACGGCTTTCAGCTGTCCAAGGGCTTTGGCCAGAACTTCATCGTCAATCCGGGCGTGTGCCCGAAAATGGTCGAGTCCGCAGGCATTGACCGCACCTGGGGCGTGGTGGAGATCGGCCCGGGCATCGGCGTGCTCACCAAAGAGCTGGCCCTGCGGGCGGGCAAGGTGGTGGCCATCGAGGTGGACGACCGCCTTCCGCCCCTACTGGACGAGACCCTGGCCGGCCTGGACAACGTGCGGGTGGTCATGGGCGACGTGCTGAAAACCGACCTGGCCGCCCTCATTCAGCAGGAGTTTGCGGGCATGCCGGTAGCCGTGTGCGCCAACCTGCCCTATTACATCACCAGCCCCATCGTCATGAAGCTGCTGGAAGAGCGCCTGCCCATCCGGCACATCACCGTCATGGTGCAGAAAGAGGCGGCCCAGCGCCTGTGCGCGGCCCCCGGCACCCGGGACGCAGGCGCCGTCAGCTACGCGGTGCATTATTACGCCGCGCCGAAAATGCTGTTCACGGTGCAGCCGGGCAGCTTTTTCCCGCCGCCCAAGGTCACCAGCGCGGTCATCCGGCTGGAGCTGCACCAGACCCCGCCGGTGGCCCCGGCAGATGAGCGGGCCATGTTCCGCGCCATCCGGGCGTCTTTTGGCCAGCGGCGCAAAACCGTGGCCAACGCGGCCTCCGCGGGGCTCGGTGTGCCCAAGCAGCGGGTGCTGGCGGCACTGGAGCAGGCGGGCATTCCCGCCACCGCCCGCCCCGAACAGCTGACGCTGGCCCAGTACGCGGCCTTCTCGGACGCATTGGGCCCGGTCTGAGCAAAAAAAGAGCGCCGGTCAGGCATTGCCTGACCGGCGCTTTGTATTTTATACTGCGGATTGGAGAAGGAAAAAAAGCGCCCCGCCGCAGAACAGCAGCAGAATGGCCACCTGCCATCCTTTCAAATAATAAACGCCGGACGTTTCCGTGTCATCGGCGTTCCCGCGGTGCCGGGGGGACGAGCTCCCGCCGCTCTGGGCGATCCGGTCGACGGACTGCTTGTAATGCACATAGCCGTCCAGTCCTTTGCCATAAAACCCGAAATCTCCTTTGTTCGACATGGCTGCTGTTCCTCCTCTCGTCACGCCGCGTCTTCCCAGTTGCGGTCCCAGTCGTCAAAATGACGCTCATGGGGCTCTTCTTCAAACGAATACACGCGGATCTCCTCTTCTTCAAACACACCTTTGGGTGCCAGTGCTGCCATCTTG
>CALXIP010000016.1 GCA_944388395.1 uncultured Ruthenibacterium sp. | reverse complement strand
CGGCTGGAACATGATGCAGCTGGACAGAGAACCGATTACAACGATGATAGCCATGATGGCGACCACAACGTCAGCGCCCTGACCAATGACGGGAATTTTGGAAGCCAGCAACGCGATAGGAGCGTCGGAAGCAGCCAGCTCGTCAATGGTCAGCAGGCCGGAAGCGACG
Source organism: uncultured Ruthenibacterium sp. (assembly GCA_944388395.1). Lineage (GTDB taxonomy): Bacteria > Bacillota > Clostridia > Oscillospirales > Ruminococcaceae > Ruthenibacterium > Ruthenibacterium komagatae. The sequence goes on along the minus strand of CALXIP010000016.1, from coordinate 4,257 downwards.
AAGGTCAGGCCAACATACAGAGCCAGCACGATCAGAGCAGTCAGAATCAGGCCGCGGGGCATGTTCTTCTCAGGCTCTTTGATCTCACCGGACATGTAGCAGGCAGCGCCCATGCCGTCGAAAGACCAGGTCGTTGCAGAAATACCTGCCAGCAGAGCAGTGATGCCGGTAGCGGAAGCGCTGGCCAGCGGAGTGGAAGACAGCAGAGTGGAGCTATCCATAAAGAACAGACCCACACCGATGATCAAAACAAAGGGCAGAATTTTCAGCGCGGTGATGATCGTCTGGAATTTACCGCCGCCCTCTACGCTGCGCAGATGTACGACCATGAAAATCAGGACGAATACAGTAGCCACGATTTTCAGGACGATGCCGTGCATGGGCAGGAAGTAAGCCAGATAGTTCACGATGGCCAGAGCCATGATGGAGATAGAGGGAGGGTCAGTGGCCCAGAAGCTGACCCAGCCGCACAGGAATGCCAGCGGACGAGATCCGGCTTCACGGAAATAGACGTACTGGCCGCCGTCCTCGGGGAACGCAGAAGCCAATTCAGCATAGCAGAAGTTGGCAGGAACCTGCAGAAGGCCACCGATCAGGAACGCCAGCACCAGGAACAGGCTGCTGCTGGCCGCATTGGCAACTTCCGAAAGAGACGAGAAAATGCCGGAACCAACGGTGGTTCCAACACCCAGAGCAATGACAGCGCCAAGCCCTAATTTACGTCCCAACTCGTTGTTGGCTACGGCAGTGGATTTTTCAGGATTTGACATGATGATTCTCCTTTCCTAACCATTGCAGCTTCACAAATAACTACAATGGCGATCCTTGCTGGAATAAAAATGAGGGAAATACATAACACACCAGGTTTTTTATACCACTTCATGCATATCTTAGCATAGCGCACAAAAATAATCAATCAAAAAAGGCGAATGTAAGAGGTTTTAAAGCATTTTCAGCGTTGTGTCAGAAAACCGGAAAGCAGCTTTGTGGATTGTCCAATAAAAATTGTGCATGAATGGTATAAAAAAAGCTCGTTTGGTAGACCAAATTTTCTTTGGGACGATTGGAAAACAGCCAACTTGTATAACTTGGGTTTTGAAAAATGAGCCACTTTTCGGCATACTGAATCAGGATTTGAAAAAAATCTGTACCATTATCCAAAAAAGAAAAAAACAGTGTTTTTTTATTGCAGAGAACACAAAAAATGTGTTATAGTGTAACAGAATTTCAAGCACGTTGCTTGAAGAAAACATAACACACAGGGTTTCAGCCGCTTTACACAGCCAGGTGATACGGTGCGCCGCCACTTCATTCGACGCGCCGTGCTTCTTAAAAGCAAGGAGTGATGTGAGCATGAGTGAACATGCGCAAATTCTGCTGAAATCCAATAGTATTTTTGATGGTACCGGAGCCGACCCGTTTGCCGGGTACGTAGCTGTTGCCAATGGCAAAGTGCTGCAGGTGGGAAAAGGTGAACCTGCGTCGGAATGGATTGGAGAAGATACCACCGTTTATGAACTGGGCGACAAAACTGTTTGCCCCGGTTTTGCGGACGCACACACATTTTTTACCGGCTGGTCTCTTAATTATGTGGGCGTAGATCTGTCTGCTGCCACAAGCAGCGAGGAAATTGCCCGTGCTGCTTTGGCTTATGCGGATACGCTGCCGGAAGATCGACCGGTTTGGGGCCATGGATGGAATCCCGCTGTGCCCAACGGCGGCCCGGAAGAATTGGACCGCACGTTCCCGCAGCGTCCGGCGGTCTTGTTTGCGCAGGGCGCCGAGACGTTCTGGATGAACAGCGCGGCGATTCAGCGTTATGGCTTTGACAACAGCGCAGACTGCAATGAAGTGTTCTGGAAACTGATGGAAGAGATTCTGGACGATCATGCGTTCAGCGCACCGCTGTTTGATAAGTATATGCAGATGTTGAACAGCCGTGGCATTACTTCTGTCAAGGAGATCGGTTATGATACCTTCAGCTCCTTTACGGATGTTTTAGAAGAAAAGGAAAAATCCGGCAAGATGACACTCCGCGTGAGTTTTATGAGCCAACCTGTAAAAGAAGGCGCCAATCTGGAATACGGCAAAGCCATGCGCGACCGTTTCAAGGGCCCCTTTGTTCAGTTCTCCGGCTTCAATCGCATGACGGATGGCTCCATCAGCCAGATGAATGGTTTCCTGAAACAACCGTATCTCTGTGCGCCGGATACGGTTTGTGCACAGGACATTGATTGGGCGCAGATTGAGGACGAGGTGCTTCGCGCAGACCAGGAAGGCTTCCGCTTTTCGCTGAACGCCCAGGGAGACGCTGCTGTGGCACGTGTACTGGATATTTATGATAAGTGCCGCAAAACGGATGACGGAAAAGTGTATAACCGCCACGCGGTGACCGAGGCCGAATTCAGCGACCCGCAGGATCTGGAACGCATGGGCCGCATGGGCGTGATTTGTGAATTCTATCCGCAGATTCAGGCCATTGCGGACTATGCCGGAAAAGTGGGAATGATCGAGGAGAAGCTGGGCGCAGAGCGCGGAAAAGGCTACTGGAACCGCCGGAAAATGGCGGACAGCGGCGTGCGCCTGTGCTGCGGCACAGATCTGCCTTTGGTCATTGATGACATTCCTCAATCCTTGTATCATAGTGTGACCGGAAAATTCCCCGAGGGCGGCGAACCTTTCCATCCGGAAAACACCTTGACGGTAAAGGAAGTTCTGATGGCGTGGACCAGCGGCGGTGCTTACGATTTTTATCGTGAAAACCAGACAGGAACGCTGGAAGCCGGCAAGCAAGCTGATATTGCTGTGCTGAGCGATAACGTCTTTACCCGTTCCATGGATACGATCCGGGATATGAAGGTTACTTTGACACTGGTAGACGGACGCGTGGTCTACGAGGCGTAAAATGAAAAAGTCCGGGCTTTCAAAGAAAGCCCGGACTTTTTTGTTTACACGGTCAGGTGTTTAGGGTTATACTGGGAGAAGTCTGCGCGTAAGGAGGGATGGCATGGAACCGAAATTGGTACAGAAGAAATATGAAATCCTGCGTCAGGTGTTTGGCTATGACCAGTTTCGTCCGGGACAGGAAGAAGTGGTGGACAGCCTGCTGGAAGGACAGGACGTACTGGCGGTGATGCCCACAGGCGCAGGAAAATCGATTTGTTATCAGCTGCCTGCTCTTTTGCGTCAGGGGGTGGCGGTGGTGGTCTCTCCGCTGGTTTCTCTGATGAAGGACCAGGTTCAGTCCCTGCTGCAAATGGGGGTGCGGGCGGCTTACATCAACAGCTCTCTCTCCGAAGCGCAATGCCGCAAGGCACTGGCCAATGCCGCATCCGGAATGTACAAAATTGTGTATGTCGCGCCGGAGCGTTTGCTGACACCGGGCTTTCTTTGGTTTGCCGAACAGGTGCAGATTTCTCTTCTGTGTGTGGACGAAGCGCACTGTGTGTCACAGTGGGGACAGGATTTTCGCCCCAGCTATCTGCAAATTCCCGAGTTTTTGCGCCGCCAGCCTGGAAAAATTCTGGTGGGCGCCTTTACAGCCACGGCTACTCAGAAAGTGCGGCAAGATATTTGCCGTATGTTGGAACTGCGGCAGCCTTTGGAATTGACCACCGGGTTCGACAGACCGAATCTCTATTTCGAAGTGCAGGTGTTGGAAGAAAAAGAAAAATATGAAGTGCTTTGTGACTATTTGCGCCGCCACTCAGATACGAGTGGAATCGTTTATTGCTCCACGCGGAAAAAGGTGGATTTGGTCTACAGCCGTTTGGAAGCAGATGGATTTCACCCGGCGCGATATCACGCAGGCCTCGATGCGCAAACACGTCAGGAGGCACAGGATGATTTCCTGTTTGACCGGGTGCGTGTTATGGTGGCGACCAATGCGTTTGGAATGGGAATCGACAAATCCAATGTGGCGTTTGTGATTCATTACAACATGCCACTGGATTTGGAAAGTTATTATCAGGAAGCCGGACGCGCAGGGCGCGATGGCCAGCCGGCAGATTGTATTTTGCTTTACTCTCCGGGCGATGTGCGCACAGGAAACTTTTTGATTGATAACACAGACGAGCCGGTGGCTCCCGGAGAAACGGAAGATAACCACCGGGAACTTCAGCGCGAGCGTTTGCGGAAAATGACTTTTTACTGCCACAGCCGGTTTTGTCTGCGGGGCGAATTGCTGCGCTATTTCGGCCAGCGCGCCTGGAAACCTTGCGGCAATTGTTCGGTATGCTGCCCGCAGCAGCAAAAAGC
>CALXIP010000015.1 GCA_944388395.1 uncultured Ruthenibacterium sp. | reverse complement strand
CGCCACAATGCCGTTTTCACGGGCAAAGGCACACAGCGGTGCCACCACCTGCCGGGGCACCTGCTGCTGAAACAGCGTACACCCGGTCGCACAGTCGATGATCTGGCCTCCATTGTACGCCAGAATGTAGCCGCCGCGCTTGTCCAGCTCCAGCTGCCAAGCCAGCGGCCACACACCCACTGCGGGCCGCCCGCTGGCCAAAAGCACCTTTACGCCTTTGTCCATTGCTTTTTGCAATGCAGTCAGCGTGGCCGGAGTGATCTCCTTTTGGGAGTTGGTCAGCGTTCCGTCCAAATCCAATGCCAAAACACGATAGTTCATTCTTCTCCACACTCCTCTTCTCTTCGCGTCAGCGCCGGCCCCCATTGCTCCAGCAGCCGTTCCATGGACCAGGCCGCATTGGCCGGGCTGGTGCTCGGCAGACGAAGCACCTGAACGTCCGGCAGACGGTGATATTGCACACACAACCGGTAGGCGGTTGCACCGTTGCATACAATCCGCTCGATCGGCGCCTGCCGACACAGCCACGCAAGATCCGTCGGCACCACATCACGGATGCTTGCATCCGACGCGCCCGTGATAGTACAGCTTTCGATGGTATCCCAAAGCGCCAGATCATTGTCGCAGATAAGCCGCGTTTTCTGCTCAATGGTTTCCGGTATCGGCGCATGCATAAGCGCCGCCAGCATCGGCCAAAATCGATTTTGAGGATGCCCGTAAAAGAAGCCCTGCTCCCGGCTTTTGGGGCTCGGCCATGTTCCTACGATCAAAATGTTCGAACGGGCTGTATAGACCGGATCAAACGACATTTCTGCGCCCTCTTTACAAAAAGAATTCTTCAATGACTCTGGCTGCGCCATCCTGCGCTGCATCCGGCGCTACCAGATCTGCTGCCGCGCGCAGCTGCGCAACACCGTTGGCCATCGCCACCGCCGTTCCCGCCGTTTGGAGCAGTTCCAAATCGTTCAGACCATCTCCGAATGCCGCCACCTGCTGCCATGCGATTCCCCGTTCCGACAGAACGCTGTCCAACGCGCGTGCCTTGTTGGTGCCGGGGCGCAAAATATCATGATGAATGCCGTGGAACGGGACGAAACGAAGCCCCAAATAACCGTATTTCTTCTGAAAACCAGCGATATCACATTCTTTTAACAGCGCACTGGCCCCATAGGGCATACTTTGCAGATGACGCACCTGATCTTCCCCATCCAGCAAAAAATGATGGTTGTTCTGGTGCGGCTCCGCATAGCGGACAAAGGCCTCGTACTCCACATAGGCATGGTAGCCGTCCTCAAAAATGAAATCCAGCGGAATCTCATAGTCCTCGCAATAATCTACCAGCGCATACATTTCCTCGTCGGTCATCCGGTTTTCATGCACCGGCGCACCGGTCCGATCTACGATCCAGTTTCCGTTGGCCGCCGCGAAGAGATCGGGGCGAAAGCCGCCCATCACCGCCTGCGCCGCAAACAACGCGCGTCCCGTAGCCACAATTACCAGCGTTCCGCGCTTTTGCAGCGCCTGCAGCGCGCTGACGGTGCGCCTGCTCAGCCGCGTCGCGCCCGCCGGCAGCAGCGTGCCGTCAATATCAAATATGGCTGCTTTGCAATTCATACGATTCCACCTTTCGCCGCAACAAGGAGTATACCAGAAAAAACGCCGGCGTACAAGCAAAAAGCGCCTCCGCGCGGACGCGGAGGCGTTTTGCCGTTTATTTTGTTTTGACGCCGCCGATGAAGATGTGCTCCGGATGCAGCGTTTCGTCCAGGACCAGCACGTCGGCGCGCTTGCCCTCGGTAATACTGCCCAGCTCTTCAAACAGGCCGATTGCCTTGGCCGGGTTGATGGTGGCAGCCTTCAGCGCGCTCTCCAGCTTCACGCCGAATTTCACCGCACGGCGGAAGCACTCTGCCAGGCAGGTGGCGCTGCCGGCAATGGTACCGTCTTCCAGCGTCGCCTTACCGTCCGTCATATAAACGGTCTGGCCGCCCAGAGAGTATACGCCGTTGGGCATGCCCGCTGCGCGCATGGAATCGCTGATCAGGCAGACGCGATCATCGCCGAACCACTTGAACACGCTGCGCACTACCGCCGGATGGAGATGGATTCCGTCAGAGATCATCTCCACGTGCTCTGCGTCGTCCGACGCAGCGCCCACCACGCCCGGGTCACGATGCGCAAACGGCGGCATGGCGTTAAACAGATGGGTCACATGTGTTGCACCGGCGTCAAAGGCGGCTTTGGCCTGATCATAATTGGCAGTAGTGTGCGCAATGGAGACCACGCACTTTTTGCTGGCCTGCTCGATGAACGGCACAGCCCCGTCCAGCTCAGGCGCCACATCGATCAGCTTGATGTTCTGACCGGAGACCTCAAACAGACGGTCAAACATGTCGATATCCGGGTCCACAATGTACTTTTCGGCCTGAGCACCTTTTTTCTTCTTGGAGAAGAAGGGGCCCTCCATGTTGATGCCGCGCAGGACAGCGCCGCCGGTTTCCTTCCCCACATAGGGTTTTGCCACTTCGAAAATGGAGGTCAGGATCGGCTCATCAAACGCCATGGTGGTGCCGCAGAAACTGGTCACGCCTTCGCTGCCCAGGTACGCGCTCATGGTTTCAATGTGCTCGGCGCCACCGTCGCAGAAATCCGAACCCTTGGAACCGTGGATGTGAATATCCACAAAACCGGGAGTCACATATTTTCCCGTTGCGTCCAGTTCTTCATCCCCGTGCAGTGTGCCGGCCGGTGCCACCCGGACGATTTTTCCGTCCGCCAGTTCCACGTCTGCAGCTTCAAAGCGAGCATCCTGCGTAAACACAAGACCGTTTTTCAATATCATCATCATTCACTCCTGTTCGCTGATTTTTTACGAGTGCGATTTTCTACTTTCATTATATCAAAAAACAGTCTGTGTCAAATCCTTTTCATCAAAAAGAGCCGATCGTGCTAAAAGTGCGCATCATTGCACACAAGGTTCCCCGGCTGTGCTCTCGGCATCCGTCCAGTCAATGGTATGCGCCATTACGCAAACCTTCATACGGCGTGATTTGCAGGTACCCCGTCCGCATCCCTCGTCATCCGGGTCCTCGGGCAGAATAAACGTTACCGGCCCCACTTCAATATCCATGCAGCTCTCCTCAAAATGAGCCGGTACGGTGATTGCCTGGAAGCCCCGCTGTTTTTCCATGCCGGAGCAGTTCACTTCCGTCAGAATGATTCCCACCGCTACGCGCTTGCCGGGGCACACATTTTTCAGCGTCATCCGAAGCTGAAGCATCCGCCCCTGGTTGTGCAGTGCAATGTCGCCCAGATCGCAGCTGACGCGCTCTTCACAGGCCGGCATGCACAGCTCAATGGGCTCGCAATCAGGCTCGGGCTGCGGGCTTCCGCCTTCCACCACCACAGTAGGGTCGGGGAAACGCACGTCCTCACGGGCGTCATCGGTAAAGCGAATGATTTCGTTTACGGGAATAACCCCTGTAAAGGTTCCTTCATACCGCACGGTAAAGGTCAGCGAAGCCGTTTGCTCGCCGGTTTTCCCCAGCACCGGGATGCGCCAGTTCAGCGCGCGGGGCGAGAGCTGCATCACAGTTCCGAACTCCGGTGCAGCGATATCGATAATCACGAATCCTTCGCTGACCAGCTCTTCAATCAAAATGTTCTCCGCGCCCGGCTCGGAGATATCTTCTGCCACATCTTTAAACAGCTGCTCCAGCTCCGCCGGTGTGGGAGAAACCCGCACATATTTACTGGACGGAGTGGACGCCCATGCGCGCAGCGTCTCCTCGTTGATGCCGTCCGTTCCCACAAGACCAATGCAATAGATCTCCACACCGCTCTCCCGCAGCGCCTGCGCCACGGGCGCAGGGTCCGGACCTACCGTGGGTTCGCCGTCGGTGAACATGACGCAAATGCGGCGGCCGGTCGTACCCAGCATAGCCTGTGCCTGGCCGAAGGCAGCCGCCTGATTGGTGTTGCCCTGTGCCTGCAGCGCCTCAATGGCGGCATCCAGCTGCGCCACCGAAGTGGTCAGCGGGCTGTCCACCGTGGCGCTCGCCGCAAAGCTGATCACACCGATCTTGCTGCCGCCCAGCAGTTCGCTTCCGTCCGGAGAGCCGGTGTTTTCCGCGATGATGCGAACGAAGTCCTGCGCACCGTCTTTCAGATTTTCCAGTGCCTGCCCCCGCATGCTGCCGGAGCGATCCAGCAAAAGCGCGATCTTTACCGGATCACTGATGATCGTTGGCTCCGCGGTGACGGAAAGCGTCACCTGCATGGTGTCTCCAAATGCGAGAGAGGTTTTGTTTGTTGTTTTGTTTGCACTTGTAATAGGCATAGTAGTCCCCTCACCTTTCTGTATTGGACGTATGTTCTGCGTCCTGGTGCATGCTATGCCTGCCGATCTCCGCCTGTTCGCAGCCCGTCAAAAGGCAAAATGCGCTTTTGACGCAAAGCGCCTGCTTTTCACAGGCTTTTGCGCCGGAATCTTTGCTCTGCCGTCGAAAAAGGCCATTTTCAGAAAATTTGCTGACAGTCTCTTCCCTGCGTGCTACAATAAAAAAAACAACTTTTACGGAGGTCCCCATGAAAAACGACATTGATGACCTTTTAAATCAGGTTTTCGGGCGGCGCACCCGCTCAGATGCTTCGGACACGCCTTTGCCCGAACTTCATGCGCAACCCGTCAGGGCTTCCAAATCTGCCGCTTCTTCCGCGCGGCGAAAAAAGGCGTCGATCGATTCCGTTCAGCAAAATGTACTGGCTATGCAGAAAGAACTGGAGGCCCGTGCCGCCAGCCAGCGACGGGAAATTGAAGCGCTGAATCAAACGGCTCTGGCAGACATCAGCCGCATTGAACAGGAACTGGAAACACCTGCGGTTCAGGCGCTCGCCAAACCCCAGCGCGCCGGGGCAGAAAAGAAACGTGTCGGGCTGGATGGCTTTGAAGGATTGGATGCAGCACTGGAGAAGTGCGTGTTTGGCCAGGAGACCTATCTGCGTCAGCTGTGCATCGCGCTCAAACGTCCCTATGTCATGAATCACAGCGGTGAAGATGCCCGGGGTGCGGTCTTTATCAGCGGCCCTGCAGCAACCGGCCGGCGCCTTGCCCTGCGACGGGCTGCAGAATTTCTGGCTGAAAAGAATGTGTTTTCTGCCGGCCAGATCGCCTGGCTGGATCTCTCCCTCTACCCCACCGCAGCGGAAGAAAAGCTGTTTTTGCAGGATCTGTATATGGCATTGGCCGGGTCCAGCGACCTTGTGTGCTTTCTGCATTCCGGGCAATGTCATCCCGGCTTTCTCACAGTCCTGGCCAATCTGGTACAGAAGGGCGCACACCCGCTTGCCAGCCGCTATGTGCTTCAGAATGGTCGCTTGGTGGACGCCGGCGCTTCGCTGGTGAAGGACGCCATCAGCCAGTTAACCCCCCACGGAAAGTATTTGATCTTTTTAGAGGAAGAGGGGCTGGAAAAGTTGGCGGAACGCTTTGGTGCGCCGTTTGTAACGGCACTCAGCGACTTTTGCCAGACGCAGCCGCTGTCTCCTCAGGCCCGTCTGGAGATTGCGCGGCAGGAATGGGCACTTCTCGCAGCGCGCGCCGAACACACGCTGGAATTTTCTGTCACCGCGCAGGATTCTCTGCTGGATTTTGCAGCGAAACAGGGCAACACGCCCGGTGCACAGCCCATTCTGGATTTCTTCGAAAAGCTGTACCGGGCCCTGGCGCAATACAAACTGGAACAGGCACCCGGCGGTCGGATCCCGGTTTCCGTATACGTAAAAGACGGCCATCCGCAACTGGATTTTAACGGAACAGTCATTGAAGCTGCGTCACTTCTTCCCGCGAGTTACAACGGCGATCTTGCCGCAGTGAAGGCGGAACTGGAAAAGATCGTGGGCCTTTCCGATGTGAAGGAATATGTCCTCAGCCTGGAAGAAAACCATCGGGTGCAGAAGCGAAGAGAAGCCCAGGGGCTGAAGACTTCCGGTGTTTCCATGCACATGATCTTCACTGGGAATCCCGGCACCGGCAAAACCACCATCGCACGCCTGATCAGCAAATATCTGAAGGCCATCGGTGTTCTCAGCGGTGGTCAGCTGGTGGAAGTGACCCGGGCTGACCTTGTGGGAAAATACGTAGGCCATACTGCCCCTCTGACCACGCAGGTGCTGAATTCCGCACTGGGCGGCGTGTTGTTCATCGATGAAGCGTACAGCCTGTACCGCGGAAAAGATGACAGCTTTGGTTTGGAATGCATTGACACGCTGGTCAAGGGGATGGAGGACCACCGGGACGAACTGGTGGTGATTCTGGCGGGCTATACCCGCGAGATGAACGAATTTCTCTCCGCCAACAGCGGTTTGAAAAGCCGTTTTCCCAATATCATCGAATTTCCCGATTACACCGGTGACGAACTGCTCGCCATTGCCCGGTTGCAGGCCAAAAGCAAGGGTTATGTGCTGGACGTGCGCTGTGATGATCCGTTGCGGACGTATTTTAATGCCGTGCAGATGACCCGCGCCCGTGAAGCCGGAAACGGACGGCTTGCCCGCAACAAAGTGGAAGAAGCAATTCTTGCTCAGTCGCGCAGAGTTTCCAGAGATACCAGTGCAGATCTCTCCACACTGATCCCCGAGGACTTTGACCTTTCCGACGTTGTCAACGACGCATAAAAAAGCGGCGGCACAGCATGCTGTGCCGCCGCTTTTCTCATAAATCAGCCGCTATAAGGGCCTTCTTCCACAAACTGGGAATTGTATTTGCTGTAGGCCGTGTGCCGCAGCAGATAATCCGCCCATTCTGCATAACCGGCCGGGTTCATGTGCACGCCATCATATGTTCCCACGTAATCTGCACGCAGATAGCCATCGTTGTCTGTCAACGCCTCCTGCACATTCACAAAGTAGAAACCGCGTTCTACCGCCATCTTCGCAATTTGATCGTTCAACTGGCGCAAGTGATCATTTGCGAGCCGCGGCTTTTGAGCTTCCTCTTCTGCCGTGACCGGCGTAATGCTCTGCACATAGATGGGTACCTCGGGGAATGTCTGCCGCAGCCAATCCATCAATTCGCCGTAATAATGCAGGAAAGCATCATCTTCCTGCGCAAGGACCGCATTGGTCCCCAACAGCAAATAAATGTTATCCGGCTGTTCCGCCGCAATGGCGTCTTTGGTCACTTCTTCCACACCGTTGTAATTGTTGGCCGTACCGCCGTCCAAAATAAATTTCGGGCTGATGCTCTTGTAGGCATGCACAATGGCCACATCTCTTGTGGGCTCATAAATGCCAAAGCCCTGTGTCAGAGAGTCGCCGATAAACAGCGCCGTACGGAAATATTCGGTGCTCAGTTTTCCGTTGGCCGGCAGCGCCAGCATCTGCGCGTTTTGCGTCAGCTCCAGCCCAACGTTGACCGTCCGTTCCAGCGGCACATTGGTGTTCCAGGTTTCCTGTTCCACAGGCTGCGGCTGCTGCGGTGTTTCCTGCTCCGGTTCTCCTTGCTCGGAAACCGTCTGAGTCGGCCATTCCAGCACCGGCTCTCCGTGAATCATTTTAACCATTGTGTAGGAAATTCCAAACAAAAGCGCCACAATCAGAACCGCCAGGCCAGCCTCTGCCAGTAAGATTCTGTTTCTGCGCCGGCGCGCACGCGCCTTGAATCCCCGATAGGTGTCCATAGTTTCTCCTCCAGATTGGAAGTCTGCATTGCAATCATCCCACATACAGCGGCGAACCCGGCAAATACGGGTTTCCCTGCCGGTACGCTGTGTGTGTGATCAAATATTCCCGCCAGGCGTTGTAGCCGGCATCGTTCAAATGGATACCATCTCCGGAAGCATATTCTGCCCGAAGCGCTCCATCCTCGCCTGCCAGCCCGGCGTACAGGTTTACGAAATTGAGTCCGCGCGTATACGCCATCTGTGCCAGTTGATCGTTGACCGACTGAATACGGGAAAGCGCATAGCTCTCATCCGCCGCCGCTTTCTCAGCAGAAACCGGCGGAATGGCCTGAATATAATACACCGTTTCCGCCGGAAGCTGCGGAAGCAGATAATCCAGGAAATCATTGTAATACTTGATGAATGCCTCATCTGTCAAATTTTGCAGCGAGTTGGTTCCCAGCAAAATATAAACCTTCCCTGCGTTGGCCGCCAGTATCTCGTCTATGGCGGACACCTGCTCGCCGTTGATGTTGGAAACCGTTCCCTGCATCAACTCCTTGGGACCTACGCCCACGTAAGCAGCATACGTTGCATTTTCAAAACTGCTGCTGTAAATCTGAAATCCCTGTGTCAAAGAGTCGCCGATGAACAGAGCATCGTCAAAATAGCTCATATCTACACGGCCATTTTCCCACAATGACACCAGAGAAGCCGTCACCGGCACAACTGCGCCTGCGTTTTCCTGTTTCTGCGGGCCCACAATTCCCGACTGCACCGGGACCTGTTCACCGGTTTGTTCCGATGCGGTGGACTGCGACGCAGTATCCTGTCCCTCCGGCTGCGACTGTGCAATTGATACAGAAGAAGAATCTGCCGCCGACAGCTTACCCGGCGCTTCGATCAACGCAGTAATGGGAATCGCCAAAAGCAGAATGACCACAAACGCCCCCAGAAAAAAGCCGCATCCGTTTCCTTTTTTCCGTTTTTTTCTGCCTCGCGGCGTCTGACGGGTGGCCGGCGCGGACGACCTTTTTTGCCCCGGAGGCGGCTGTGTTCTGCGCTGCCCCGAGCCAGGCTGTGGCGCGGGGCCGACAGGGATGGAAAAAATCTGTTCCTTTTTCCCAGAAGTCCCGGCGATTTTTTCAGGTTTCGCGGTATCAAAATCAAAAGGCTTTCTGGGCCTTTGGGCGCCAGCGGGCGGCCGGTGTGTTTTTCTTGGTTCCATACAGCGCCCTCCCCGCTCAAAATCCGGGCTGCCTGCGCCATAAAAAGCACAACGCAGAGCATCCCAATTTAAATTTCATTATACCCCCTTTATCAAATTGGTTCAACCTCTTTTCCCGGCGGATTTTGACGATGCGGCGCAAAAGGACGATTTTCACAATCAAAACTGGTCCAAAATTTTCAAGAACATTTTCTCAATCCCTGTCTTCTTTAATAAAACGCGGCCATTTATCTGTGACTGAAAATTCCATGACGGCATTGGCATATATAAGCAGCTACAATCAAAGATCCCCTCATCATCAGATTGTTTGCATCTGATAATGAGGGGATCTCTTTTCATTAATATAAACAGCTTATAAAAAGCAAATTCACGCAATTTTATGGCTCTTTTTATCCAGGCGCATCTTGTCCGAAATCATGGCGATGAATTCGGAGTTGGTTGGCTTGCCCCGCAGATTGTGGATCGTATATCCAAAATAGCTGTTCAATGTATCCACATCGCCTCGATCCCAAGCGACTTCAATCGCATGGCGAATAGCTCGTTCCACTCTGCTGGCGGTCGTATTGTTGCGTTTGGCAATTTCCGGATAAAGCCGCTTTGTTACACTGTTGATATAGTCGTGGTCTTCGACCGTCATCAAAATCGCGTCCCGCAGAAACTGATATCCTTTGATGTGCGCGGGCACACCGATTTGATGAAGAATTTCGGTGACGGTGCACTCGTCATCCACACCATGCTCCACCACCAGATCTCTGCCAACCATTGAACGAATGCGCTGTGCCATTCTCTGCGGGTCAAAGGGCTTCAAAAAATAGAACGAAAACCCCTGTTCTACCATCTCACTTTCCAGAGTATCGTCCGTAAAACTTCCGGCTACAAAAAATTTTGCATGCCCCATCGCTTTCTCATCGTAACACTGTTTTACGCTTAATGCATCCAAACCCGGCATGAAGGCATCCAACAATACAACATCCGGATTCTGCGCCTCAATCGCACTCAGCACCTTTTGCCCGTCCCGTTCGCACAGCGTTACATGAAACCCCTGTCCCGCCAGCGCCTGACGGCACTGTTCCGTAGCCGGTGCCCCAAAATCCGTCATAACCAATTTTACCTGTTCCATTGTCTGTCTCCTCCATATGGCTTTTTCTTAAACCCACGTCCTTTTTTGTGTAGGTTCGGTTTGTTTTGACATTCAAATATTACCATATATTTCCAATTAATGCAATGGTTTCCAGATAAAATTTCCATTTTTTGTAAATTTAAATTTTATGCAGCCTGCTGGTTTCGCAATGCATTGTCTGCGGTTTCCAACATATTTTCAGCAAAAATCCCATATCCGCGGGTGGGATCATTGACGAACACATGCGTTACCGCCCCAATCAGTTTCCCGTCCTGAAGGATCGGACTGCCGCTCATTCCCTGCACAATACCGCCTGTCCGATTCAAAAGCGTCTGATCGGTCACATGGAGAATCATGTTCCGATTAGGGTCATCTGATGACAACGCCACCTTTTCAATTTGTACCGAAAAATGCTGTGGTGTTTGGCCATCCAGAGTGGCAATAATCTCCGCAGGGCCTGTCTTGATTTCCTGTGCCAGCGCAAGTTCCGTGTCTGTTCCCTTCAAGTAAGCCGTAGCCTTGCCATAAACGCCTGTCTCCCCATTGACGGTAATGGTTCCTGTTGGAATCGCGGACGAAAAGCTGCCTTTCAACTCCCCGGGGCTCCCTGCACTTCCTTTGGTGACCCCGGTAATGGAAACAGGAACAATCTCGCCTTTCAAAAGCGAAATGGTCGTTCCTGTATCCACATCGTGAATAGAATGTCCCAACCCGGCAAAAACACCCGTTTCATTATCTACAAAAGTAAGGGTTCCAATTCCCGCCGACGAATCCCTCACCCACATTCCGGTGCGCCAAGTGCCGGACGAAGAATCTTTTACCGCCGTCAACATCACGCTGTGTTCTTTTCCGTCACGATTAAAAACCACTTCCGCCGGAGTACCCGCCAGATCCTGAATTGCATTGGCCACATCCTCATTGGTTCGCGTGAGATGCCCTGCCACCGACACAATCACATCGCCCATTTGAAGTCCTGCTGTTTTGGCCGGATTTTTATAACCGGTTGGGGTATAAATATCACTGAATCCAACCACCATTGCTCCATTGGCGAACATTTTTATTCCGAAGGGAGTGCCGCACACCTGAACCACACGCCGGTCCACCACCTGTGCACGAACCGTTTTTACCGGGATAATTCCACCAATGGTCAAATCGGTATTGTAGGAAGCGCCCACTGTCATACTTGCCACTTCATTGACTCCGGAAGGAACACCGGCACGCACAAACGGCATTCCGGCAATTTGGATGCTTCCGTCGCGATTCACCAAAAACGTATCCGGAAGCAGCGTACTGATGTACAGCGCAAACACAAACAAACCCACCACGCAGCCGGACGCAATAAAGCAGCTCCATTTGATGAATTTTTCCAAAGCATTCACCCCTGCGATTGTATTTCACATCAATGTGCTTTGGTTAGTATGTGCCACTGCGCGGTCAAATAAACGGAAAGTCTCCGGCTTTTTAAGCCGGAGACTTGTTTTTCATGCGTGGTATGTCCTTACATACCGCTGTATTTCGGAAAGTCCCGTAAATGTTTGTGTCGTCTCCCCTTGAGTTACCAACAAAGTGGGGACCTGATAAATTTGATTTTCTTTCACAAAAGCAAGATTTTCTTCAGCAGCAATTGTATCGTACTCCACGCCGCTGCGATCCAGAAGTGCTTTCGCCATCGTACAATTGGGACACTTTTGGCCTGTGACCAAGGTGGGGCGCGCTGTTTGCACAATTTTTTCGTTCACGTCTGCCGACGTACTCACTCCATGCGGCACGCTTGCATGATCCATGCGATAGACTTTTCGGTCCTTGAATTCCTGCGCCTTGCCTTCATTCCAGTTCTGCACCGGACGATAATATCCGGTAATGCGGCTGTATACTTCCGTGGCCGCACCGCAAACCGGGCAGGTATACTGCTCACCCGACAGATAGCCATGTTCCCTGCAGATGGAATAGGTAGGAGACAACGTGTAATAAGGCAGCCGGTAGTGTTCTGCAATTTTTCGCACAAGACTCGCAGCTGCGCGCCAATCCGGCAGTTTCTCGCCTAAAAACGCATGGAAAACCGTGCCTGAAGTGTACAGTGTCTGAAGCGGGTCCTGAATTTCCAGTGCGGAAAAGATATCGTCGGTATACCCCACGGGCAGATGGGTTGAGTTGGTATAATAAGGCGTGCCCTGCTGGTTGGCCGTGATGATGTCACCGAACTGCGCAACATCGTGCTTTGCCAGACGATAAGAAGTGCTCTCTGCCGGAGTTGCCTCCAAATTATACAAATCCCCATATTGTTCCTGATAGTCGGAAAGTCTCTCGCGCATGTGAAGAAGGACCGCTTTGGCAAAAGCCTGTGTCTCCGGATGAGTCAGATCTTTACGGAGCCACTTGGCATTTAGCCCCGCCTCATTCATCCCCACCAACCCGATGGTGGAAAAATGATTTTCAAAAGTACCCAAATACCGTTTGGTATAGGGGTACAATCCCTCGTTCAAAAACTTGGTGATGGTTGTGCGTTTGATTTTTAAGGACCGAGCCGCAATATCCATCATGTGGTCCAGTTTTTTATAAAAATCCGATTCGTCTTTTGCCAGATAAGCGATTCGCGGCAGGTTGATGGTAACGACCCCCACACTGCCAGTAGATTCGCCCGAACCGAAAAAGCCACCTGATTTTTTCCGCAGTTCCCGCAGATCCAGGCGAAGGCGGCAGCACATACTGCGCACATCGCTGGGCTGCATATCGCTGTTGATATAATTTGAAAAATAAGGTGTGCCGTACTTGGCGGTCATTTCAAACAAAAGCCGATTGTTCTCCGTGTCTGACCAGTCAAAATCCCGTGTGATGGAATAGGTGGGAATGGGGTACTGAAAGCCTCTTCCGTTGGCATCGCCTTCCAGCATAACTTCCAAAAAAGCCTTATTCACCATATCCATTTCTTTTTGGCAATCCTTGTAACAGAACTTTTGCTCCTCTCCGCCTACAATGGCCGGAAGTTCTGCCAGGTCGGACGGTACCGTCCAATCCAGTGTAATGTTGGAAAAAGGCGCCTGAGTCCCCCACCGGCTGGGCGTATTGACTCCGTAGATGAAGGATTCCACACACTTCTTGGTCTGTTCGTAAGACAGGCCGTCAACCTTCACAAAGGGCGCCAGGTACGTATCAAAAGAAGAAAACGCCTGTGCGCCGGCCCACTCATTTTGCATAATGCCCAAAAAATTGACCATCTGATTGCACAGAGTTGCCAAATGTCGGGCTGGAGAGGAGGTGATCTTGCCGGGAATGCCGCCCAGACCTTCCTGAATCAGCTGCTTCAGAGACCAGCCCGCGCAATACCCCGTCAGCATGGAAAGATCATGCAGATGCAGATCGGCATTGCGGTGCGCCTGTGCGATCTCGTCATCGTACACCTCGCTAAGCCAGTAATTGGCCGTGATGGCACCGCTGTTGCTCAGAATCAGGCCGCCCACCGAATAAGTGACGGTCGAATTCTCTTTTACACGCCAGTCATTCACTTTCAAGTAGTCGTCCACCAGCTTCTTGTAATCCAGAATGGTCGACTTGGCCGCGCGCAGTTTTTCTCTCTGACGGCGGTACAAGATATACGCCTTGGCCACATCGGCATATCCAGCGTCACTGAGAACTTTTTCCACGCTGTCCTGAATATCCTCCACAAAAATGAAGCCATCGCGGATTTTCGGCTCAAAATCCGCTGTGACCCGCAGTGCCAGAAGGTCGATGACTCCCGGGTGTGCATTGCGGTGTTGCGCTTCGAAGGCCTTTTCCATGGCTGCACATATCTTTTGAATGTCAAACGCGGCTGCCTCGCCGCTTCTTTTGCGAACCTGATACATAAAGACAGCTTCCTTTCCGGATATTTCGGACTCGGCCGAATATCCTTAGTATAGCACTGTCTTTCCAATTTATCAATATATATTGATAAAGTTAATTTTATAACACAATATATTGTGTTATCATCCTCGTACTTGCGCGTTTGGGATCCATTGCCGCAGCGCCTGCAGCAAACGTGCCAGTCCCTGTTGGTCAAAGGGGGTCAGGCTTTGGTCCGGCACCTGTTGTGAGCAGACAAAGTTCTGCAAAAAGTACCGATTCGCCCCCCGCAGCCAGCGTCCGATCTCATCCATGCTCATCTCATCGTGCAGCTCG
>CALXIP010000014.1 GCA_944388395.1 uncultured Ruthenibacterium sp. | reverse complement strand
GGAAAGCGTGCGGCGGATCTTATCCGGCCAGGCGCCGAAGAATGACGAAGAGCATCGCATCTACGGTATGAAGCTGGGCTTGGAATTTATCGCCGATATTTCCCACACCATCACGGAAGAAAACCTTTTTCGGCTGTATCAGATGACCATCGGCGATTTTCTGCCGGAAGAAGACCGCCTGCTGCCGGGGAATTTGTATCGCCACGACAGTGTATATATCGTGGGCGGCAAAGTGGAGCACACCGGCCTGCCCTGGCAAAAGTTACCGGCCTATATGGCGGAGCTGGTGGCGTTTGCGGCAGAAAAGACGGCGCAGGATGAGCTGGTCAAAGCGGCTATCCTGCATTTTGCGCTGGCTTATCTGCACCCCTACTTTGACGGCAACGGGCGAATGGCGCGGCTGCTCCACTTGTGGTATCTGGTGCAACGGGGGTACTCGTCGGCACTGTTTGTCCCGATGTCCCGCTTTATAGAAGAAAGCCGTTCCCGGTATTATAAAGCGTACACCCTAGTTGAACAGAATCAGCAGATCAGCGGCATGCTGGATGTGACACCGTTTCTCACCTACTTTGCGGAATCGGTGTACAGCCGGCTGGGAGAAGGCCAGCCGCAGCCCCGGACATTGCAGGCCTTCGACGAAGCCCTGCGCCAGGGAAAAGTCACCGAGAAAGAGCGGGCTCTTTGGCAGTTTGTCCTCA
The DNA here is from genome assembly GCA_944388395.1 of uncultured Ruthenibacterium sp. Lineage (GTDB taxonomy): Bacteria > Bacillota > Clostridia > Oscillospirales > Ruminococcaceae > Ruthenibacterium > Ruthenibacterium komagatae. The sequence continues at coordinate 2,316 of CALXIP010000014.1, read as the reverse complement.
CGGCCTACGGGGACGAGGAATTTTCCACCAAACGACTGGAAAAAGACTTCGGCGATGCGGCTTATGCTACGATCCGCAGTTTTGTCCTCAAGTTTGAAAGGCTGGGATTCCTGACCTCGGTACGGTATGGCAACCGGGTCAAGTATCGGGTCCAAGATACAGAGTAAAATGAATAATATTCATTTGTTCTCATAACGACCAGCGGAGGGGGACATACCGCACGACAGTCAGTGTCGTATCATTGCATATTGCCGAATGTCACCGTTCTCTGACATCACAGTCCCAGCCTCTCCAGCACCTCCGCGCACTCCCGCGAGGTATAGCCCCACAGCACGCTGCTCAATGTGTGGATGGCTTCCTCCCGGTGGGTGTAGTAGGTGCGGCGGGACATGGGCGGAAAATGCGCCTCCAGAGCGAGCAAAATCTCGTGGTAGCTGCCATACGCCTGCGGGGACAGGTAGGTGTAGTACAGCACCCAATAGTACAGCTCGCCCTTTTTGTGCCGCCTGCGCATGAGCTGGATCGCGGTGTCAAGCAGCTGCATCATCCTGCGGCTGCGCTCCAGCGACCGCGCAAAGGATTCAATGCGGGTGCCGTGCAGATCGGCCCCGGCTTCGGTCAAAGCGGCCAGACTGCCGCCTTCGGCGGTGCCAAACTCGGCGCGCACCTCCGCCTGCAGGTCCAGGTCGGCAATTTCCAGGCTCCAGGCAACGTCCCGGTAGTTTTTGAGCAGTTTCCAGGTGTCGTGATAGAACGGATGTTCTTCCGGCGCCTTTTTTGTGCTGCGTGCCATTCAGATCACCTCCACTTCAACGCCCGGGAAGGTGACGACGGGTTCCAGTTTCAGGTTGAATCGGTACGATGGGCCGCCTGCACCGCAGACGATGGCAAGGTCATACGCGGTTACCGCATCCCTGCAGCCGGACAAGTTTGATAATCTATATAAGGCGTGCGGACAAGCGGAACAGCGGAAACCGCTGGCGTACAGCGCATTTCGCAGGTTTTCCAGAATCAGCCGGACGCTCGGTTTTGAAACGGCATCTATGGGCCATGGGGGCAGTGCCGTTGTTGTCTCAACACTGCTTACGGTGGATTCAGCCGGGCATCCGGTGTATTCCCGCACCGGCAGCGCTAGCTCGGTGGCCAAAGCCTGCCGGGTGGGGCAAATATCTGCCACGCTGAACATGGTGGAGAGATACCCCTGCATCACGATCACCGACCCGCGTTTGCCGGGGTAGTGATGAACCGCAACCAGTGAAAGCTGCTCGAACTTTTTGAGCACACGATGCACCGTCGCCTTGGAGACGCCCCAGCGCTTCGCCAGCATGGTGCAGCTGACCAGCGGCAAGCTGCCTTCATTGCGGTAATAGACCACCGGGCCAAGCGCGGATCCAGGCACGCCTGCGTCCTGGAACACAGTATGCAGCCAAAGATCCAGCAGCATATCCGCCTCAGAGCAGCGGCCGATGCCGATCAGATCCGGGATCTGCGCAACAGGAAAGAAAAAGAACCCCGTGTCCTTGGGGCACGGGGCGGAGTAGGAGAGTGTGGTGTTGGTTTTGCGCCAGCAGCAAATTTTGAAACGAACGAGTTTGCGGCGGGCGTCATCCTGGACTTCGATGAGATGCAGCTCCTCCAACTGCTGCAGGATGGCGCGAACCTGCTTGTGGGTGCGCAGATGGAGCTGTTCACACAACTCGCGGTATGTTGCTATCCACTCGCCGGCCTGCATCGCGTAGCGGACGCCATCCACGGTGCGCAGCGCAGGCCGGAAGTTGGCCAGGGAAAACAGAACCGCATAGCGGAACAACAAAGCGTGCCCCTGCTTGCGAACCCGGGGATTTTCAACAATCCCGTTGAGAAAACGACGGTAGATACGGCAGTAGGGGAAACGAACAAGCTGTTTTGCAGAAAGTTGATTTTTCATGGTATTGCCTCCTCAATGGCATTGGGGATGACAAAAGCCAGGCAAGTTCAGGATGCTTCAGACGTGAGTGGCGGCGGGTTTGGATACACAGGATTCAATAAATTTCGCCGTTTCCCGATGCTTGGAAGAAGCGCAGCAGAGCTGATAATAATAGGGCGAGCAGCAGAAATCGATGACATATGCTTTGGGGATAAACCGTCCGCAGCGGCTGTAGATCTTCAATTTTCCGTTGGCGATCCAGTTGTTGACCGCTGTCGGGCCAAATCCGGTCATCTTGGCGACATCCATAGTGGAAAGCGAGTCCGGGAATGTACGGAACTTCTTTTCATACTGCTGGCGAAGCACTTGTTGGAAATCTGATTGTTCAAGACAGCATACCACCTTTTGAT
>CALXIP010000013.1 GCA_944388395.1 uncultured Ruthenibacterium sp. | reverse complement strand
AGATCCTTCTGGCCATCTGCAAACACGCAAAATAAGCGCAAAAAGCCCCGGAACCGTCGTTCCGGGGCTTTTTTCAGGATTCGCTTTGTTCCAGCTTGCGGCCGGCCAGGCGGTACGCCTCGTCGTACAGCCAGTCCTGGCAGGCCAGGGCGGGCTCGCCGTTGGGCATGCGCCGCACATAGCTGCCGTCGGGCTGCTGGTCCCGGGCCTGGCGGTTGTCGCGCCACATCACGTCAAAAATGCGCAAAAGCCGCTGCTTCAGGCCCTGGTCGTACACCGGCACGGCCACCTCCACCCGGCGCAGGGTGTTGCGGGTCATCCAGTCGGCGCTGCCGATGTACACCCGCACGTCCTCGCCGCTGCCGAAAATGTAAATGCGGGAGTGCTCCAGATACCGGCCCACCACGCTGATGATGTGGATGTTGTCGGTCCAGCCGGGAACGCCGCCCCGCAAGCAGCAGATGCCCCGCACGATCATGTCCACCCGCACACCGGCGCGGCTGGCTTCGATCAGCTTGTCGATGAGGGTCTTGTCGCTCATGCTGTTGATCTTGATGCGCAGATAGCCCTCGCCGCCCTGGCGCGCCTTGCAGATCTCGTCGTCGATCATGTCCAGCAGCTTGTTCTGCAGGCAGTGGGGCGCCACCAGCAGGTGCTGGGTGTGGTCCACGGTCTCGCCCAGGGTCAGCGCCTGGAACACGGCCGCCGCTTCCATGCCGATCTCCCGGCGGGCCGTCATCAGGGACAGGTCCGTGTACAGGCGGCTGGTGCGCTCGTTGTAGTTGCCGGTGCCGATCTGGGTGATGTACTGGATGCCCTGGGGCGTTCTGCGGGTGATGACGCACAGCTTGCTGTGCACCTTCATGCCGCTGAGGCCGTAGATCACATGGCAGCCGGCCCGCTCCAGGCGGCGGCTCCAGGCGATGTTGTTGGCCTCGTCAAACCGGGCCTTCAGCTCCACCAGAACGTCCACCTGCTTGCCGTTCTCGGCGGCTTCCTCCAGGCTTTCCACCACCTTGCTGTCCCGGGCAAGGCGGTACAGCGTCATTTTAATGGACACCACTTCCGGGTCCCGGGCGGCCTCGCTCAGCATCTGCAAAAAGGGGCGGATGCTCTGGTACGGGTAGTGCAGCAGAATGTCCTTGCGGGCGATCTGCTCCAGCACCGAGCTCTTCAGGTCCACCTCGGGGCTGTCCTGGGGGTGGCGCGGCGCGTAGAACAGCTCGCTGCGGGTGCGCAGATGGTCCCGGATCATGTACAGGAAGGACAGGTCCAGCGGCGCGTCGTACTCATACACCCGCTTTGTGTCCAGCTTCAGCTGGCGGCACAGGGTCTCGATCACCTCGATGTCGATGGCGCGGCTCAGCTCCATGCGCACCGGGCACAGCTTGCGCCGCAGCTTGATCACCTCGGCCATGTGGTCGCGGTAGTTCAGTTCCTCGTCGTAAATGTTGTCGGCGTCAATGTCCGCGTTCCGGGTCACCCGCGCCAGCGTTTTGCTGGTGATCTTGTACCCGGGGAACATCATGGGCAGGCAGTGCAGGATCAGCTCCTCGGCCAGAATGTAGCAGCCGGCGCGCTCGGGCACGGGGATCAGCCGGGGGAACAGGCCGCTGACGCAGGGCACAATGCCGATCTTCTTTTTTTCGGTCTTGGTGTTCAGCACGGCAATGGCGTAAATGTCCTTGTTGGCCAGAAAGGGGAAGGACTGCTTTTTGCCGATGATAAAGGTGGACAGCAACGGCAGAAATTCCCGCCGGAACATGGTCTCCAGATATTTTTCCGACTCGGGGCGGATGCTGTGAAAGTCCACAATGGTCACGCCCTGCTCTTCCAGCAGCCCCATCAGGGCGGTGTAGGCCGCGTCCCGGCGGCGGCACAGGCTTCGCACCTGGTCCAGCGCCGCGTCGATCTGCTCGCCGGGGGTCATGTGGGTCTTGTTCTCCCGGCTGTCCTTGTCCAGCAGCATCTGGTCGTGCAGGCTGCCGATGCGCACCATAAAAAATTCATCCAGATTGCTCTGAAAAATCGACAGGAAGGACAGCCGCTCGCACAGGGGCACCCGTGCGTCCTCGGCCTCTTCCAGCACGCGCTCGTTGAAGCGCAGCCAGGAAAGCTCCCGGTTTTCAAAGCACTCGTTTTCCATCATTTCTCCTCTTCCTCTCCCGTGCCGGCTGCGCGGCACACTTCTCTTCTTAAAAAGGTATCACAGTCCCGCCCGGTGTGCCACCCCTTTTTTGAAAAGAATGGGCCAAATCTGTGTAAACCGGGCGGTTTCACAAAAACTTTTCAAACATTTGACCCAAAATCCGTGGTCAAACCCGGCGCAACGCGCTACACTGAAGCCAAGGTGAATGCAAGAAGGAGGACTGCCCCATGCTTCCGTGTAAAAGCCATTGCGACCGCTACTGCGAAAACTGCCACAAGCACTGCGCCGTCTGGGACGAAATGCAGCGCCAAAACCGCGCCGACCGGCAGCGCCGGAAAGCGTACCTGGACTATTACAACGATTTGTACGACACCATCATCCGCCAATGCTACGCCCTGACGCCCAAGCCCTGCCGCTGACCGGCACCTTCACGCAAAAAACGCCTTCTGACGCGCGTCAGAAGGCGTTTTTCCTTGCGCGCCGCAAACACAAAAAAACCGGAGCAGAAATTCTGCTCCGGCGTGGTGCGCTGCAAGGGATTCGAACCCCTGACCTTTTGGTTCGTAGCCAAACACTCTATCCAACTGAGCTAGCAGCGCATTTTCGCTTCGCACTCTCGAGTGCATGAATTATCTTACCACAGCATTATCGGATTGTCAATGATTTTTTTCATTTTTGCCCGGTCAATTTTCACCAAAATTCTTGCGCCGAATTGGCCGGTTCAATTGTGTTTTTTCTCACTTTTTGCTATACTGATAAAAATGATTCTAAAAAGCCGGTCGAACGGCTTTTTCTGGAGGTTTTTTCGTGGAAGACTTGTATCTGATTGTCGGCATTGTGATCATCACCCTCCTGTGCCTGTTTTTGATCATCTATTTTCTGTGGCGCAGCGATTCCCCGCTTTTCCGCCGCAAACCCAAAGACCTGCCCGACGCCAAAAAAGCGGATAAGCCCCTGGGCGCCGCCCGGCGCATGGCGCTGATGAACGGCTACCAGGTCATCTCCCCCGCGTGCCTGGCCAAGGACGGCAAGCTGGCGGACCTGGATTTCATTCTGGTGGGCACCTTTGGCATTTTGTGCGTCAAATGCGTGGGCCGCGGCGGCTCCATTTACGGCAGCGCCGGGGACGCCATGTGGCTGCAGGTGAAAAACCAGGACCGCATCTCCTTCGCCAACCCCATTCTGGAAGCCGAGCGCGACACCCGTCTGGTGCGCGACATTCTGTTCAGCGCCAAGCTGAAAAACATTCCTGTGGAAACGGTGTGCGTGTTCACCAACCCCGTTGCCTCGCTGGCTCTGCCCCGCAGCACCGGCCACTACACCGTGAAGGAGTTCCGTTCCCTGCTGGGCCAGTCCCGTTTTCTGCAGGAGCGGAAGATCGACCTGGACGCGGTGTGCACCGCGCTGCGCGCCTACGTCACCGAAAAGAAATAATGTGCTTGCGGCCTTCCGCCTTTGCGGAGGGCCTTTTTGCTGCCCGCCAAACAAAACAGCCTTCCGCAAAAAGCCGGGGTGACATAAGAAAACGGCGGTGAAGCCCCGGAATTTTGACGCATGAAACGCAAAGAGCGGTCCTGCAAGCAATTTGCTTGCAGGACCGCTCTTTTGCTCTTTCTCTCAAAATTTTGGGGCGCAACTGCTTGCACCGGGAAGGCGTCCCTTTTGATGCGGATGCAAGGAAAAACGCCGAAGGCACCCTTTGTGGTTGTCAAGGCGGTTTGACGATGCAG
>CALXIP010000012.1 GCA_944388395.1 uncultured Ruthenibacterium sp. | reverse complement strand
CCCACGATCGCGCCGGCCGGGCACGAACGGGCGCACAGGGTGCAGCCTTTGCACTTGACGGGGTCGATCTTGTAGTTGAGCAGCGCCTTGCAAACGCCCGCCGGGCAGCGTTTGTTCACAATGTGCTCCACGTACTCGTCGCGGAAGTAGCGCAGGGTGGAGAGGACGGGGTTGGGCGCCGTCTGGCCCAGGCCGCACAGGCTGTTGGCTTTGATGAACTGCGCCAGTTCGTCGATCTTCTCCAGATCTTCCATGGTGCCGGTGCCGTCGGTGATCTTGTTCAAAAGCTCCAGAAGGCGCTTGGTGCCCACGCGGCAGGGCGTGCACTTGCCGCAGCTCTCGTCCACGGTGAACTCCAGGAAGAATTTCGCGATATCCACCATGCAGGTGTCCTCGTCCATGACGATCAGGCCGCCGGAACCCATCATGGAGCCGATGGCGATCAGGTTGTCATAGTCGATGGGAGTATCGATCAGGCTGGCGGGAATGCAGCCGCCCGAGGGGCCGCCGGTCTGGGCCGCTTTGAACTTCTTGCCGCCCGGGATGCCGCCGCCGATCTCTTCGACGATGGTGCGCAGGGTGGTGCCCATGGGGATCTCCACCAGGCCCGTGTTTTTGATTTTGCCGCCCAGTGCAAACACCTTGGTGCCCTTGCTCTTCTCAGTACCCATAGAGGAGAACCACTCAGCGCCCTTCAGAATGATCTGCGGCACGTTGGCGTAGGTTTCCACGTTGTTCAGAATGGTGGGCTTGCCGAACAGGCCCTTGACCGCCGGGAAGGGAGGACGGGGACGCGGCTCACCGCGCTTGCCCTCGATGCTGGTCATCAACGCGGTCTCCTCGCCGCACACGAAAGCGCCGGCGCCCAGCTTGACGTCCAGATCAAAATGGAAGCCCGTGCCGAAGATATCGTCACCCAGCAGGCCGTATTCCCGGGCCTGGCTGATGGCCACCTGCAAACGGTGCACCGCGATGGGATACTCCGCACGCACATAAATGTAGCCCTGGCTGGCGCCGATGGCGTAGGCCGCAATGGCCATGGCCTCGATGACCACGTGGGGGTCGCCTTCCAGAATGGAGCGGTCCATAAACGCGCCGGGGTCACCCTCGTCGGCGTTGCAGCATACATATTTCTGGTCGGCTTTGTTGCCGGCCGCAAATTTCCATTTCAGGCCGGTGGGGAAGCCCGCGCCGCCGCGGCCCCGCAGACCGGAATCCAGCATGGTCTGAATGACCTGCTCGGGCGTCATTTCCGTCAGCACCTTGCCCAGAGCGGCATAGCCGTCAAAGGCGATGTACTCGTCGATGTTCTCCGGGTTGATGACGCCGCAGTTGCGCAGAGCTACGCGCAGCTGTTTCTTGTAGAACGCCGTTTCATCCAGGCTCTTGATGGAATTGTCCTCGGCCACGGTCTCGTCGTAGAGCAGACGGGTGACGGGACGGCCCTTCAGCAGATGCTCACCCACGATCTCCTTGACGTCTTCCTCTTTGACCATGCTGTAAAAGCTGCCCTCAGGATAAATGACCACAATGGGGCCCAGGGCGCAAAGGCCGAAACAGCCCGTGCGGATGACCTTGACTTCGTTCTCCAGACCGGTGGCCAGAATCTCGGTCTCAAAGGCAGCGGCGATCTTGTCGCTGTTGGAGGATGTGCAGCCTGTGCCGCCGCACACCATGACGTGACTTCTGTACATGTGCGTTCCTCCCCCTCTCTCAGCGTGTGGCCGCGCCGATGGTGTACTCCACCACGGGTTTGCCGCCGATCAGATGCTCGGCCACCACGCGGGATACCTTTTCGGGGGTCATTTTCACATATGTAACTTTGTCCGCACCCGGCGTGGTCACTTCCACGATGGGCTCGTACTGGCACAGACCGATGCAGCCGGTCTGGGTGACCAGAACGCCCGACAGCTCGCGGCGTGCGATCTCTTCGGTAAAGGCATTCAGAACCGGGCGTGCCCCGGCGGCAATGCCGCAGGTGGCCATGCCCACCACCACGCGGGTGGTGTCGTGGGCCGCCTCACGGGTGTTGACCGTTTGTTTCATCCGGTCGCGGATGGCGGCAAGCTCCTGTAAACTTTTCATATCAAATTGCTCCTTTGTAAAATTGGACGTGTGTTTTCGTCGATGTATTCGCGCACCCACTGGGCCACAGCCGGCTCCGACAGGGGCACATCCCCCAAAATCTCGCGCAGCTGCCGGGTGTCGGCCACAAACTCTCCGTCCGGCGTGCGCACGGTGTAAACAAAATCGATCTGCGGCGAGCACTGGATCAGCCCGCCCACGGTGGAGGCCATGTCGCCCAAAGGCGCCCGGTCAATGTGGCTAAGGCCAAAGCGCGCGCACACCTTCGTTCCCTTTCCCGGCTGGGACTGAAGGTGCATTTCACCGCCCGTCAGCTCGGCTGCCATTTTTAAAAGCGGCAGCCCCAGCCCCACCTTGCGGGTGGTGCGGGTGGTGTAAAACGGGTCGGTCACCTGTGCGGCCACCTGCGGGTCCATTCCTTTTCCATCGTCCTCAATGGTCAGGGCCAGCAGGTCGCGGGCCGCGTCTGCCTCCAATGTGATGTGCACCAGCTTCGCGCCTGCCGCGACGGAATTTTCCGCCACGTCCAGCACGTGCATCGACAATTCCTGCATCTTAATACTTGGCCAAAATGCTGTCCAGCTCGTCGCCGGTCAGACGGCCGTAAACGTCATCGTTGATGGTCATGACCGGCGCCAGACCGCAGGCACCGATGCACCGGCACGCATCCAGGCTGAACTTGCCGTCGGCGGTGCACTCGCCGCCGGTGATTCCCAGCTTTTGTTGGAGCGCCTCATAAATTTTGCCCGAGCCTTTTACGTAACAAGCGGTGCCAAGACACACGCTGATCTTATACTCGCCCTTGGGACACAGGCTGAACTGCGAATAGAAGGTGGAAATTCCGTAAATCTCCGCCAGAGGTTTGCCCAGCGCGTCGGCCACGATGCGCTGCACCTCGATGGGAAGATAACCGTAGATTTCCTGAGCTTTCTGCAACGCGGGCATAGCCACGCCCGGCATCGTCTTGTGCTCTTCAAGCCAGGACAGCAACTGTGCCTCCTGTTCTTTCGTGCCCTTGAACGGCACAGTGGAAAAGCGCCTCATACAAACTTCCTCCCGATATAAATTGCGCAGTGCGGGGCGCCGCCCCGCATAATACAACTCTCATTATATCATACACTTTGTTAAAAAACCGTCAAAAATCGTGCAAAAAATTCCGTCAATAGGTAGAATTTTCACAGTCAAAACTATGCAACTCGCTCATGTGCTTTTTTGAAATCTTGCTTTATAATGTAAGAGAAAAGCCCCCACGCCATACGGAAGGAGCGACTGACCATGACCATTTCTCAAATTTTGGAAACGCTGAACGCCCGCCTTTTGACCCCTGAGGCCGACTGCAGCCGGGAGGTACATACCGCCTGCGGCAGCGACATGATGAGCGACGTGCTCGCCTACGTGAAGGACCAGGCCGTGCTGCTGACCGGGCTGAACAACCCGCAGGTGGTGCGCACCGCCGACATGATGGACATGGTGTGCATTGTGTTTGTGCGGGGCAAAAAACCGGACGATCTGCTGCTTTCACTGGCGCAGCAGCGCGGCATTGCCGTGATGAGCACGGATCTGACCATGTTCACCGCCTGCGGTCTGCTGTACGAACAAGGGCTGCGCGGGGGGGTGGGCTGAGATGGGAGGCATCCATCTGCACTACATCGTTCCCGGAGATGATTTCACCCGGGCGGGCGAGGCCAGCGCCGACTTGAAAAGCCGGCTGAAAAAACTGGGCGTGCCCCCCACGGCCATCCGAAAAGTATCCATTGCCCTGTACGAGGGCGAGATCAATCTGGCCATTCATGCCGGCGGCGGCGACATCGATGTGGAGATCACGGACGATACGGTCCGCATGTGCCTGTCCGACCAGGGGCCGGGCATCGCGGACCTTTCGCTGGCCATGAGTGAAGGCTACTCCACTGCGCCGGACGAGGTGCGCAGCCTGGGGTTCGGGGCAGGCATGGGTCTGCCCAACATGAAAAAATATTCCGATGAATTTGACATTCAATCCACCGTCGGCGTGGGAACCACTGTCAACATGGCGGTGTCCATCGCCTGACCCGGTCCGCATTTCCAGAGAGGAGGCGCGCCCATGGACCGTCCATCCGTCCACTCCGTGACACTGAACCGCGAGCTGTGCAAAGGGTGCATCAACTGCATCAAGCGCTGTCCCACCGAGGCCATCCGCGTGCGGGACGGCAAGGCTGCCATCATCTCCGAGCGGTGCGTGGACTGCGGAGAATGCATCCGCATCTGCCCGCATCACGCCAAGCGCGCCGTGTCTGATCCGCTGGAGGTGCTGGACCGCTACGCCTATAAGATTGCTTTGCCGCCGCCCAGCCTGTACGTTCAGTTCAACAATCTGGACGAACAGGACGTGGTGCTGGAGGGGCTTTTGCGGCTGGGTTTTGACAGCGTGTTTGAGGTGGCGCGGGCCGCGGAACTGATCAGCGAGGCGACCCGCCGGCTGATGCAGAGCCGGGATCTTCCCCGGCCGGTGATCTCCTCGGCGTGCCCGGCGGTAACGCGGCTGATCTGTGTGCGTTTCCCGCAGCTGATGGACCACATTCTGCCCCTGATCTCCCCCATGGAGCTGGCGGCCCGGATGGCCAAGGACGAAGCCATCCGCAAAACCGGTCTGCCGCCCACAGAGATCGGCTGCATTTTCATCACCCCCTGCCCGGCCAAGGTATCGGCCATTCACGCGCCCATCGGCTCGGGCGAGAGCGCGGTGGATGCGGCAGTGGCGGTGAAGGACATCTATCCCCCGCTGCTCAGTGCCATGAAGAAGGCCGCGCCCGTGGAATATCTGGCGGGTGCGGGGCGCATCGGTCTGGGCTGGGGCGAAAGCGGCGGCGAGGCGGCCGCTTTGATGTCCACCGAACGGTATCTGGCGGCGGACGGCATTGAAAACGTGATTCGCGTGCTCAGTGACCTGGAAGACGAATAATATCCGGATCTGGATTTTGTCGAGCTGAACGCCTGCGCGGGCGGCTGCGTGGGCGGCGTGCTGCAGGTGGAGAACCCCTTTATCGCCAAGGCCAAAATGAAACAGCTGCGCCGCGGCCTGCCGGAGGCCCGGTCCCGCCTGAGCAGCCGCCAGGTGCCGGACTTCATGAGGTGGGACGCGCCTCCCGTCTATGCTCCGGTGATGGAGCTGGAGGGCACCCGGGCAGAGCAGATGGAAAAATACAGCCGCCTGCGGGAGATTCTGGCCCGGCTGCCGGGGCTGGACTGCGGCGGCTGCGGCGCACCCACCTGCGAGGCTCTAGCCGAGGACGTGGTGCGCGGCCGGGCAAAGCCGGAGGACTGCACCGTGCTGATGCGCCGCCGTCTGGAAGAGCTTTTACAGGAAAGGAGCCGGGGCGATGACCAATCTTGAACTGGAAAATCTGGGCTTTGTTCCCGCCGGGCCGGTGCCCGAGCATGAGGTGACCGGCGGCTTTTGCTGCGACCTGCTCAGCTGGGCCATGAGCCGCTGCACCGAGGGCAAGGTCTGGTTCACCGTGATGGGCAACATCAACACCGTAGCGGTGGCCAGCCTGGCCGACGCGGCGGCGGTGGTGCTTTGCCAGGAGGCCGCCTGGATGCCGGACGCGCTGGAGCGGGCTGCCCAGCAGGGGGTGGCCCTGTTCACCACCGACCTGCCCGCCTACGAGGCTGCTCTTGTTCTGGCCCGCAAGCTGGGGCAGCTGTAAGCATTCATCAAAACCAAAGGGAGGTGACCGGGCATGCGGTACGACCTGCACATCCACTCCTGCCTTTCCCCCTGTGCGGACCGGGAGATGACCCCCGCCACCATTGCGGGGCTGTGCGCCCTGAACGAGGCCGATGTAATTGCCATCGCGGACCACAACAGCGCCCGGAACCTGCCCGCTGCGGAAATCTGCTGCAAGGCTTATGGGGTGAAGCTGCTGCCCGCGCTGGAGGCCAACACCGCCGAGGAGATCCATCTGCTGTGCTATTTCCCCACGGTGGCGGCGGCGCTGGCCATGAGCGACGCCCTGTACGAGAGCCTGCCGGAATTCGACTGGGACCCGAACATCTGGGGCCCGCAATGGGTGATGAACGAGGACGACGAGATCATCGACCAGCCCAAAAAGCTGCTCACCGCAGCCGCCGGGCTGACACTGGAAGAGACCGCCCGTCTCTGCCGGGAGCTGGGCGGCGTTCCGGTACCTGCTCACATCGACCGGGACAGCTATTCCCTGCTGAGCGTGCTGGGTCTCTGGCCCGAAGAGCCGGAGTTTTCGCTGGCGGAGCTGGCCGACCCGGACCGGGCTGCGGCGCTGACCGCCGCCGGGCTGGTTCCCCCATCGCT
>CALXIP010000011.1 GCA_944388395.1 uncultured Ruthenibacterium sp. | reverse complement strand
CGCATGACCTGGCCGGAGGTGACAGCGCAGCTGTACCCGGGCCGTCAGCCGGACCGCAAGACCATGTACCGGCTGCACCGGTCGGCGCTGCGCCACTTTGAAGAATAGCCCCACAGGCGGCACGCAGAGAAAGCGCCCCTCTTGACAAGGGAGAAGGGGCGGCTGATAATGAAAGTACCATTTTACGACTTCCGCACCGGGGAGGAGACAGAAGATGCTGCATTTAAAAGGGGAAACTGTTCTTTACCCGCTTCCCAAAGATGAGCGGATTCAGAGATATGAACGATACTGGGGCGTCCGGTTTCCGGACGACTACCGGGAATTTCTGAAAACCTACAACGGCGCGGAGCCGGTGGAAAAAAGCTTTGAAGCAGTGGGGCATCTGTTCGCGCTGACGCGCTTTTTCTGCGCCTTGGAGGATTACAAGGAGCGGGATGAGGGCTGGTACGATCTGATGGTAGTAGAAGCGCCCATGACGGAGTTTCTGACCAGGGACCCGGATTCGACCGCGGTGGAGCTTGCGCCCATCGGGGAAGTGTTCGGAGAGTGCTTTTTGTGCCTGGACTACCGGCAGGACCCGGAGCATCCGGGCGTCTGCATTCTGGACAAAGAAAATTCGGGCGAGTACGACCCCACCACATACCCGGTGGCCAATTCTTTCACGGAGTTTCTGGGCATGCTGCACATCACCGAGGATGAGATGCTGGGATTCGGGGACGATCTGCGCAAAGAGCTGGCAGACCCCCGTGTGATCGAAGTGCCCACCGGCGAAGGGGACCGGCAGGAGCTGGCGGCGCGCGCGGCGCGCAGGGAAGAACCGGCCCCGCAAAAGCACGGCTGGAAATGGCCCTGGCAGAACTGGAGAATGTAATGAATGCGCAGGCGAAAAAAGGTTATCGCCTCCATACCATTTCTACAGCCAGCGGCGGCAGCAAAGGATTTGGCGGCGGTGACCGGATCCAGGCGACCATGGTATTTGAAAAGCTGGGCTGAGGCGTTTTCTTTAAAAAGAGGGAAGACTTTGCGGTCTTCCCTCTCTTTTTTTGTCCCCTCTCAGCGAAAACACCCGGCCCCACGTGGGGCCGGGTTTTTTGTCAACCGGCTTTTGTCGGCTTTTTTCGGCTTTTGGGTTTGTCCCACGGGCGGTACCGCATGCCCCATGGCGCGCCTTGTGCGCCCCATCGCCTTTTTTTTACAATGAGAACCAGAAAAGCAAGGCTTTTCCCGGCCCGCGCGGGCCGCAAAACCGCGAAAGGCCCGGGCAGGGCCTTCTGAAAAACATCCGCCGCCTGCGGGCGGCTTTGAAAGGGCGGGGACCGTTTGAAAAAGAAAACAGAATACTGGTGCACCGCCGAGGGGCTGGCGCTGCTGGAGGGCTGGGCCCGGGACGGCGTCAGCGAAAAGGACATTGCCGCGCGGTGCGGCGTGTCCGTGCCGCAGCTGCGGCGCTGGCGGGCCCAGTTCCCCGAAATGGACGAGGCCCTGCGCCAGGAAAAGGACGCCGCCGACTATCAGGTGGAGGCCGCCCTGTGGCGCAGCGCCGTCAACGGCAGCACCACCGCCCAGATCTACTGGCTGAAAAACCGGCGGGGCGGCGCCTGGCGCGACAAGCCCGAGCCCGACGAGACCGCCAGCTTCGAGGACTGTCTGGCCGCCGTGACCGGCGACGAATTTTAAATCGGATTTGCGGGCGGCTGCCCCGCCCGCGCGTTTTTTCCGGCCGGGAGAACGGCTGCCCCGCCCGCGCGTTCTTTGGCGCCCCCGCGGGGGGCGAAATCCCCGGGACGTATCCCCCATGCACCACGGTTACCTTGTGCAGCGCCCCGGCGAGCCATTCCCCGAATCCCACATCACACCGAAAGGAGGAAGCCCATGGCGGTAAACACACAGGCGTACATGGAACAGTATCTGAAGATCCGGGCCAAAAACGGCCGGCTGGTGCCGCTGGTGCTCAACGGCCCTCAGCAAAAGCTGTACGATGCCCTGGCCGCCCAGTACAAGGCGGGCAAGCCCATGCGGGCCATTGTGCTGAAAGCCAGGCAGATGGGCTTTTCCACCCTGACCGAGGGGCTTTTGTTCAAGCGCACGGCCACCCGGTTCCACGCCCGCAGCGGCATTGTGGCCCACACCGACGAGGCCGCGGCCAACCTGTTCTCCATCACCAAGCGCATGTACGCCCACCTGCCCGACGCGCTGCGGCCCCGGTGCGGCTCCAACAGCGCCCGGGGCATGCAGTTTTCCCGGCTGGACAGCGCCATCCGGGTGATGACCGCCGGGGGCGAGGGGGTGGGCCGGTCGGACACCTTCCAGAACCTGCACCTCTCCGAATACGCCTTCTGGCCCGGGGACAAGGAGGCCACGCTTTTGGGCCTGTTGCAGGCGGTGCCCGCCCAGCCGGACACGCTGGTGGTCATCGAGAGCACGGCCAACGGCTACGAGGATTTTCAGGCCCGGTGGGCGGCGGCCGTGGCCGGGGAGAGCGACTTCGCCCCGGTGTTCTGCGCCTGGTGGGAGCAGCCCGAGTACCGCCGCCCGGCCCGGGGGCTGGTGCCCACCCGGGAGGAGCGGCAATTGCAGCAGCGCTACGGTTTGGACGATGAGCAGCTGAGCTGGCGGCGCTGGTGCATCCGCAACGCCTGCGGCGGGGACGAGCGGCTGTTCCGGCAGGAGTACCCGTCCTGCCCGGAAGAGGCCTTCCTCACCACCGGGGCGTGCGTGTTCGACAAAGAGACGGTGCTGGCGCGGCTCAACAGCGCGCCCCGTGGCCTGACCATGCGGCTGGACGAGGCGCCGGAGGGCCAGACCCTGCGGCTGGCCGGGGTGTGCCAGGACCCGGACGGCGGCCTGACCGTGTACGAGCGGCCCCGGCCCGGCGTGCCCTATGTGATCGGCGCGGACACCGCCGGGGACGGCAGCGACTGGTTCGTGGCGCAGGTGCTGGACAACACCACGGGCCGGCAGGTGGCCACGCTGCGCCGCCAGTACGACGAGGACGCCTTCGCCCGGCAGTGCATGTGCCTGGGCTACTGGTACAACACGGCGCTGCTGGGCATTGAGGTGAACTTTTCCACCTTCCCGGTGAAGGAGTGCCAGCGGCTGGGCTATCCCCGGCTGTACACCCGGCAGACCGAGGACACCTACACCCACCGGTACCAGAAGCGCTACGGCTTTCGCACCACGGCCCTGACGCGGCCGCTGCTGGTGGCGGGGCTGGTGCAGCAGATGCGCCAGGACCCCGCATCCGTGCAGGACCGCACCACCCTGTGGGAGATGCTGAGCTTTGTGAAGAACCAGCGCGGCCGCCCCGAGGCCATGGCCGGGGCCCACGACGACTGCGTGATGGCGCTGGCCATCGCCCATTATATCCGGCCCCAGCAGGCCTACACCACCGACCGGGAGCAACGGGGCGACCCGGAGCTGGAGAGCTTTCTCAATTACGGATGAAGAAAGGAGCAGACCATGTTTCTCACACGAAAACAATACGACGAACTGTGCGCCCGGCTGGCGGCGCTGGAGGCGCTGGTGCGGCCCGCGGCCCCCGGCGGCGACCTGGCCGACCAGTGGCGCAACTTCTGGGCCTACAACGGCGACCCCCAGATGGGAGGTGACGGCCGATGAGCCAGCCGGACGCAGCCGCCCTGTGGCGGGAATACGGGGAGGGCGAGGCCTTTGACAACGCCCTGGGCCTGTACGAGACCGTGGAGCGCAACGAGGACTTCTACACCGGCAACCAGTGGAGAGGCGTGCGCGCCCCGGACCTGGACAAGCCGGTCATCAACGTGCTGGCCCGGGTGGTGAAGTTCTGCATCTCGTCCATCATGTCCGACGACATCGCCGTGGGGCTGGACACCTTCGAGGGCGGCGCCCGGCAAAAACCCGTGACGGACATGCTCAGCGCCCAGTTCAGCGAGATCATGGAGCAGACGGCCTTCAAGAAAAAGGCCCGGGAAGTGATCCGCAACGCCGCCGTGGACGGGGACGGGTGCATGCACTTTTATTTCGACCCCGACGCCGAGGCCCCGGCCGCGGGCTTTGCGCCCACCCCGGGCATCATCCGGGCGGAGATTCTGGAGAACACCGCCGTGCACTTCGGCAACCCCCAGAACGCGGACGTGCAGAGCCAGCCCTACCTGCTGCTGGTGTACCGGCGCCTGGTGCGGGACGTGCGCGCCGCGGCCAGTGCCCACGGCGTGCCCGAAGAGGACATTGTCCCCGACGAGGACGACCACCGCCACGGCGACGCCCCGGAAAACGGAAAAGTGACGGTGATCCGCCGTTACTGGAAGGAAAACGGGACGGTGTGGTTCTGCGAGGCCACCAAAACCGCCCTGGTGCGCCCGGCCACGGACACGGGGTACCGGCAGTACCCGGTGGCGTTTTTCGCCTGGGAGAAGGTGAAAAACCAGTACCACGGCCAGGCGCTGGTGACGGCGGTCATCCCCAACCAGATCTACATCAACAAGCTGTTCGCCATGGCCATGCAGCATGTGAAAATGATGGCCTTCCCCAAGGTGGTGTACAACAAGAACCTGCTGCCCGGCGGCTGGGACAACCGGGTGGGCGCGGCCATCGGCGTGCCCGGGGACCCGGGGTCGGCCATTGCGGCCAACTTCCGGGCGGCGGACATGTCCAACCAGGTGATGGAGCTGCTGAACACCATGATCGACTACACCCGGGACACCATGGGCGCGTCGGACGCGGTGCTGGGCAACATCCGGCCCGAGAACACCTCGGCCATCGTGGCCACCCAGAAGGCCACCAGCATGCCGCTGGAGCTGCAGAAGCAGGACTTCTACGCCTTTGTGGAGGACAGCGTGCGCATCTGGCTGGACATGATGCAGCGCAACTACGGCGTGCGGGCCGTGCGCATGACGGACGAGACCGGCGCCGGGCAGGTGGTCCCCTTCGACTTTTCGTCCCTGCGCTCGCTGCGCCTGCATTTGAACGTGGAGATCGGCGCGGCCACCTACTGGAGCGAGGTCATGCAGGTGCAGACCCTGGACCAGCTGTTCCAGAACGGCGTGCTCACCGACGCCGAGGCCTATCTGGAAAACCTGCCCAAGGACTGCATCACCGGCCGGGACAGCCTGATCCAGGCCATCCGCCGGCAGAAGGCCCAGGCGGCGCTGCCGGCCGGGGAGGTGATGGCATGAAGTGCCCGGTCTGCGGCCGCCCGGCCCGGGTCCTGCACGTAGACGAGCGGGACCCCGCGGGCGTGCGCATCACCTGGCTGTGCCCCAACCCGGCGTGCAGCCGTTACAAGCAGGCCTGCGGCGAAGAGCTGCGGCCCATTTCACAGGTTCACCCGGCGGACAAGCCGGATTGAGCCTCCCAAAGCCGGACAAGGCGGAAAGGAGCGCAATATGGAAGAAGAGACCCAAGTCACCCGGACGGACGAAGCGCTGTTCGACTGGGGCGAGGCCGGACAAGACCCCGCACCCCAGCCCGAGCCTGCGGCCGAGCCGGAACCCACCCTCACCGTGAAGTACCACGGCAAGGAGCAGCAGATCCCCATGACCGAGGCGCGCACCCTGGCCCAGAAGGGCATGGTGTTTGACGACGTGTCCAAAAAGCTGGACGCGGCGCTGCCGGCCTTTGAACTGATGGGCCGGTACGCCCAGGCGGCGGGCGTCAGCGTGGAAGAGTACGTGGACAAAGCCCGCAGCCAGCTGGACGCCGGGGCCCCGGCGCCGCTGGGGGCGGACCGCCGCCGTCAGTTTGTGGAGCTGCTGACCCGCTATCCCGACGCGGTGGACGGCACCGGCCGCCTGCCGGATTCGGTGATGGCCCAGGTGGCCCGGGGGGAAAGCCCGGTCCACGCCTACGAGCGGTATGCGCTGGAGCAGTACCGCATGGGCGAGCAGGCCCGCCGCACGGACCAGCAGAACCGTGCCAGCGTGCCGGGCTCGGCCCGGGGGCTGGGCGCGGCCTTGCCCGCGGACCCCTTCACGGCCGGGTGGGACAGCGAGAACTGATGAGAGAAAAGGAGAGAGAACATGGCAGGACAGACCGTACATCTGCATGAAAAGTACGCCAAAAAGCTGGATCAGGCCTTCACGCTGGAAAGCGTGGTCAAGGGCCGCCTTTGCCGGGAAGAGGAGTTTGTGGGCGCGCGCACGGTGCGCATTTCCAACGTGGACACCGTGCCCCTGAACGACTACGACCGCGCGGCCACCTCCAACCGCTACGGCACCCCCACCGAGGTGGGCGACACCGTGCAGGAGCTGACCATGACCCAGGACAAAAGCTTTTCGGCGGTGATCGACAAGGGCAACAGCGTGGACCAGTGCATCAACAAAGCGGGCCGGTTCATGAAGATCGAGACCGAAGAGGCGGTGATCCCGGCCTACGACAAATACTGCCTGGGCCGCCTGTGCACCCTGGGCGGCACCATCGCGGGCCACAGCGAGGCCATCGGCAAGGACAACGTCATCCAGCGCATGAGCGCGGCCCGGCAGACCTTCGTCAACGGCAAGGTGCCCGTGGCCAACCGCACCTGGTACGTGAACACCGGGGTGTTCAACGCACTGGTGGAGACCGACCAGTTCAAAAATCTGGAGAAGCTGGGCGTCAAGGCCGTGGCCAAGGGCCAGGTGGGCGAAATGTTCGGCGCGCCGGTGGTGGAGGTGCCGGACGAGTACCTTCCCAAGGGGGTCAACTTCCTGCTGGTGCACAAGCGCGCGGCCTGCGCACCGGAGAAGATCGGCGACAACAACCTGCACATCGACCCGCCGGGCATCAGCGGCAACCTGATCGAGGGCCGCTATTACTACGATTGCTTTGTCTACGGCCACAAGGCGGTGGGCATCTACGTGGACGTGACCACGGGCGACGGCGTGGAGGTGCTGGCGGCGCCGGAGATCTCCGCCACCGACGGCGCGGTGACGGCGGACGGCACCGTGTGGTATACCACCGACGGCACGGACCCGCGCTACAGCGCCACCCGCAAAATGGGCAAGGCCCCGGGCGCCGAGGCGGGCACACGGGTGCGCGCCTATCAGGAGACGGAAGGCAAGTTCCCCTCGCCGGTGGCAGAAAAAGAGATCACCGGCTGAGCCGTGGCCGGCGGCGC
>CALXIP010000010.1 GCA_944388395.1 uncultured Ruthenibacterium sp. | reverse complement strand
GACGTGTTCTGCTGGCAGGAAGCCGTGCGGGACGAAAGTTTTGACGTGATCGTGTCCAACCCGCCCTACATTACCGCTTCGGAGATGGAAACGCTCGCCCCGGAACTTGATTTTGAACCGCGCATGGCTCTGGAAGCACCGGAAAACGGTCTGGCCTTTTACCGGCACATTGCACCGGCCTATTTTTCAAAACTTTCTCCCGGCGGAGCGCTTGTGTTCGAAATTGGATGGCAGCAGGGGCAGGCGGTGGCCGAAATCTGCCGGCAGGCAGGCTATACGAACGTGAAACTGGTGCAGGATCTGGAGGGACGGGACCGCTGCGTGCGTGCCCGGCGCCCCTGAAAAATTGCATTTTTCGGCGGTTTGGGGTATACTATTTTCGTTCTCTGCCGGATTTTTGCGAAAGTCCGGTTTATGGGACGGATGAGATGATATACTGAAGTTACAGTAATCGATTTGGAGGAAACAATGGCAGAGAAAAAAGCGATCGTGTCCCCCACCAAAAAGGCGGCGGGCGATAAAAAAACGGCGCTGGAGACGGCGCTTTCTCAAATTGAAAAACAGTTCGGTAAAGGCGCGGTGATGAAGCTGGGCCAGAACGTGACCATGAACGTGGACGCCATTTCCACCGGCAGTCTGTCGCTGGACCTGGCGCTGGGCATCGGCGGCCTGCCCCGCGGCCGTGTGGTAGAGATTTATGGCCCGGAGTCTTCCGGTAAAACTACGCTGGCTCTGCACTGCATTGCCGAGGCACAGAAAAACGGCGGCGAAGTGGCTTTCATTGACGTAGAGCATGCGCTGGATCCGGTGTACGCCAAGGCCTTGGGCGTGGACATCGACTCTCTGCTGGTCAGCCAGCCGGATACCGGCGAGCAGGCTATGGAGATTTGCGAGGCGCTGGTGCGCTCCGGTGCCATTGACGCCATTGTCATCGACTCGGTGGCGGCCATGGTGCCCCGTGCGGAGATCGAGGGCGAGATGGGTGATTCCCACGTGGGTCTGCAGGCGCGCCTGATGAGCCAGGCTCTGCGCAAACTGACCGGCGTCATCGGCAAGACCGGCACCATTGCCATTTTCATCAACCAGCTGCGTGAAAAAGTGGGTGTGATGTATGGCAATCCGGAGACGACGCCCGGCGGCCGCGCGCTGAAATATTACTCTTCTGTGCGCATCGACGTGCGCCGGATCGAAGGGCTGAAAGATTCCACCGGCGCATTTATCGGCAACCGCACCCGCGCCAAGGTGGTCAAAAACAAAGTGGCGCCTCCGTTTAAAGAGGCGGAATTCGACATCATGTTCGGGCAGGGCATTTCCAAAACCGGCGAACTGCTGGATCTGGCGGTCAAACTGGGCTTTATCCAGAAGAGCGGTGCCTGGTTCTCTTACGGGGACACCCGTCTGGGACAGGGCCGGGACAACACCAAGGTCTATCTGGATGAGCATCCCGAACTGTTCGCAGAGATTGAAAAGCTGGTGCGCGACAACGCCGACAAGCTGTATACCCTGAAAAAAGGCGAGGTGCTCAAACGGCCGGCCAACCTGGATGATGCGCCTGCCAAAGCGGCCCCTGCGGCTGCCGCACCGGCCGATGACAAAATTGAGGTCAAGCCTGCGGCAAAACGCGCCGGCAAAGCGGACATCGACATCATGGTTGAGGACGACGACGCATGACCATTGGCCGCATCAGCGAAACAAAACGGGGACGGTATGCACTGTTCGATGAATCGGGTCAGTTCCTGTTCTCCGTGGACGATGAGACTTTTGTAAAAAATCATCTCCGGGAAGGGCTGACGCTGGACGCGTCCGCTCTGGCGGAACTGCAGCGGCAAAGTGATACCCGCAGGGCCAAGGAAAAGGCCCTGGGGTATCTTTCTTTGCGTGATCATTCTTCGGGAGAACTGTACGAAAAGCTGTGCCGTACCTTTGACGCGCCTTCCGCTGCGGCGGCTGTGGCGGAAATGCGGCGGCTGGGTTTGCTGGACGACGAGCGTTTTGCCCGCAGCCGTGCCGTGTGGCTGGCCGGCCAAAACAAATCCGAGCGGGAGATTCGGTTTCAGCTGGAGCGCAAAGGCGTGGACCGGGACATTGTGGACCGGGTGATGGACGAGCTTGCGCCGGATGAGACCGAAGCCTGCTGTGCGCTTGTGCGGAAAAGTTACCTGCGCAAGCTGGCCGGCGGTGAACGGGAGAAGGTTCTGGCGGCTTTGGCACGCCGGGGCTTCGGGTACGGAGCAGCAAAAGAGGCAGTGGAACGCTGTCTGCTGGAACTGGAAGAGGAAAGAGAGGATTTTGAATGACAATTGCCATGATTTCACTGGGATGCCCCAAAAATCAGGTGGATGCGGATGTGATGTGCCACGCGCTGATCAGTGCCGGACACACCACCACAGCGGACCTGAGCGAGGCGGACGTGATTCTGGTCAACACCTGCGGATTCATTGAAAGCGCCAAGCAGGAGGCCATTGAAAACATTCTGGAAGCCTGCAGCTTCAAGCAGTACAATCCGGCTTTGAAGGTCGTGGTCACCGGCTGCCTGGCCGAGCGGTACCGGTCGGAGATCCTCAAGGAGATTCCGGAAGTAGACGCGGTGGTGGGCATCGGCTCCAACGCAGCCATCGTGCAGATTCTGGAGCGTATGGCCGGGGAAGAGCACATTGAAAGCTACGGCGCCAAAGAGGCTCTGCCCCTGGGCGGCCGGCGCGTCATCTCCACGCCTCATCATTACGCGTACTTAAAGATTGCCGAGGGGTGCTCCAACGGCTGCTATTACTGTGCCATTCCCATGATCCGTGGAAGGCTGCGCAGCCGCACCGTGGAGGATCTGACGGCGGAGGCGCGCTTCCTCGCATCCGAAGGTGTTCGGGAACTGATCGTGGTGGCGCAGGATGTAACGGCATTTGGCGCGGATCGCGGACAGGTGGAGATCGGGCGTCTGCTGGACGAATTGAACCGCGTGGAAGGCATCCAGTGGATCCGTCTGCTGTATGCGTATCCCGAGCGCATCACCGATGAGTTTATCGATGCCATGGTGCGCAACGAAAAAGTTCTTCCTTATCTGGATGTTCCCATTCAGCACATCAATTCTCAGGTTTTGAAAAACATGAACCGTCAGGGCGACCGGCAGACGGTTCTGGACGCGCTGGATCGTTTGCGCGCCGCCATGCCGGACCTCACTTTGCGCACAACGCTGATTGCCGGGTATCCCGGAGAGACCGAAGCGCAGTTTGAGGAGCTGTGTGAGTTTGTCCGCCAGTATCGCTTTGACCGTCTGGGTTGTTTTGCATACAGCGAGGAAGAGGGAACGGTGGCAGCCCGTATGGAGCAGCTGCCGCAGGAGCTGCGTCAGCAGCGCGCGGACATCATCATGCGCATTCAGGCCGAGATCATGGCTCAGAAACAGGCCGAAAAAGTGGGGCGTGTGCTCACGGTCATGTGCGATGAATATGATGATGAAAATGATTTGTATCTGTGCCGCAGCGAAGCGGATGCACCGGATATCGATGCAGTGGTGTGCGTGGCAAGCGAGACGCCCATTGAGCCGGGTACCATGCTGCGTGTGCGGGTGACAGACAGCGATGTGTACGATCTGTACGCGGAAGTTGTGGAAGAGTAAAGGGAGGACCAAAAGATGAATCTGCCGAATAAATTGACCATGCTGCGCATTGTTTTGGTGCCGGTGTTTATGGTTTGCGCTGCTTATCACTGGATGCTGGCTGCGGGCGTGGTGTTCGCGGTGGCCAGTTTTACCGATTTTCTGGATGGCAATCTGGCCCGGAAATATCACCTGGTCACCGATTTCGGAAAGTTTGCCGACCCGCTGGCCGATAAATTGCTGACCACTACCGCTTTTGTGTATATGATGGCGGACGGCGTGTGCCACCCGGTGGTCATTGTGCTGATCCTGGCCCGGGAGTTTGCCGTGTCCGGCCTGCGCATGGTGGCCGCGGGCGCGCCCGGCGGCAAGGTCATCGCAGCCAATATGTGGGGTAAGGTGAAAACCGTACTGCAAATGCTGACCATTATTTTCTACTATTTCGGTTATGCAATCGAACAGGCGGTGAGCACCGGTGCCACCAGCGTGTACACCACTCAGGTGATCTCTTTCGTTCTCTGCTGGATCGTGGCGGCCGTGACGCTGATCTCCGGCGCCAAGTACCTGTGGGACAACCGCTCTTTTATCAATACGGCGAAGTAAAACAAAAATACCCGGATGGTTTCATCCGGGTATTTTTTGCGTTGTTAAATGCGCGCTGCGGCTTCTGTGTCTGCCAGGGCGAATTCTTCCATCACCGTGGCGGCCAGCTTGATGGCGTGGATGTAATCTTCCAGAATAATATTTTCATTGGGTGCGTGAATGTTGGCGCCATCGTTGCCTGCGCCGAACAGCACCGCATCCAGCCCGGTTCCGTGGCAGAACTGATACAGGGCGGTGGTGTCTGCCGCACCGGCGAACACTTCCGGCTCCATGCCGTAGACGGGTTTTACACACCGGATGACAGTTCGGCCAAACAGGCTCAGTGGATTGGCCCGGTAGGGCGGTTCGCCGGAGCGAAGGACCAGCTCCACATCGGTGAAGCCCCGGCGGTCCAGGTGTTCACGGATGCGCTGGAAAATCTCCTGTGGCATCTGATCGGGCACCAGACGGAAATCCATGGCAACGGATGCCGAGGCGGGCAGAACGGTTTTGGCAGACGGGCCTGTTTCTCCCGCGCGGAAGCCCGCAATGTTGGCGGTGGGCTCATAATAAAATTTTTCCAGCAAGGGCAGGCCGGTCAAACCGTTGATGTATTCGTCCAGGCCCATGCGTTCCCGGTTGGCGGCCTCGTCAAAACAAAGCGTTTTCAGGCATTCCCGCTCGTAGTCGGTCAGCGGGCGCACGGAATCATAAAAACCGTCGATGGTAATGTGGTCCTGCGCATCCTTCATGGTGGCAAGCGCCTGTACCAGCCGCCAGGCAGGATTCTTCACAATGGCGGCTTTGGAGGAATGCTGGTCTGCCGCTGCAGTGCGGCACCGCAACTCTACAAACAGCATACCTTTGGTGCCGAAACACACTTCCAGCGGTCCGCCCAGCTGTTTGGACCCGCCCTCCCAGGCGAACCCGTCGGTTTGAAGGCGCTGAGGATAGCGCCGGGCGAATTCGGCAAGATGCGGGCTGCCGA
>CALXIP010000009.1 GCA_944388395.1 uncultured Ruthenibacterium sp. | reverse complement strand
CCGTGGCCCGGGATCAGGGCGCGAAGGAGGTCCTTCTGGCCTCCCGCAGCGGCAAAAGCGGCGCGCTGTCCTACGAGGACGCCATGAAGCGCAAAGACGTGGAAGTGGTGGTCAACGTCAGCCCCGCAGGCATGTACCCCAACAATGGGGAGTGTCTTTTGGACCTGACGGCCTTCCCCCGGCTGGAAGCCGTGGCGGACGTGGTGTACAACCCCTTCCACACGGCCCTTCTGCAGCAGGCCGAGGCGCTGGGCGTGCGGTGTGTGAACGGCCTGTCCATGCTGGTGGCACAGGCGAAATACGCCGCAGAGTATTTTACGGATAAAAAAATACCGGATGGAGAAATTGAGTCCATCTACCGGGATCTGCGCGCCAAACAGGCGAACCTGGTGCTCATCGGCATGCCCAGCTGCGGCAAAACCAGCCTGGGCAAGGCCTGCGCCAAGCTGCTGGGCAAGCGCTTTGTGGATTTGGACGCGGAGATCGAGCGGCAGGAAGGCCGCCCCATTTCGCAGATTCTGGCTCCCGGCAAAGAGACCTATTTCCGGGACGTGGAAAGCCGGGTGACCGCGCAGTTCGCCAGGGAGAGCGGGCAGGTGCTGTCCACGGGCGGGGGCGTGGTCCTGCGGGAGGAGAACGTGGCCGCCCTGCGCCAGAACGGCGTGGTGGTGTATATTGACCGGCCTTTACAGGACTTGCAGCCCGGGGGCGCGCGGCCCCTGTCCCAAAGCCGGCAGGCGCTGGAGGCGCAGTACGCGGTCCGCGCGCCGCTGTACCAAAAGGCCTGCCATGCAAAAGTGAACAACGACGCCCCGTTTTACACGGTGGCGGACCGTGTGAAGGAGCGTTTTTATGAAGTTCTTGATTGTGAACGGGCCTAACATCAACATGCTGGGCATCCGGGAGCCGGACATCTACGGCACCCTGACCTATGAGGGCCTGTTGGAATATCTGAAGGGCGAGGCCGCCCGCCTGGGCTGTGAGGTGGAGTTCTTTCAGTCCAACAGCGAGGGCGAGCTGGTCACGGCCATTCAAAAGGCGCTGGGCCGGGTGGACGGCATCGTCATCAACCCGGCGGCCTACACCCACACCAGCGTGGCCATTCTGGACGCGCTGAAGGCGGTGGCGCTGCCCGCGGCGGAGGTGCATCTGTCCGATGTGACCAAGCGGGAGAGCTTCCGGCAGATCAGTTATGCGGGCATGGCCTGCAAATATCATTTCATCGGCCTTGGAAAAGAGGGCTACGTGCGCGGCATGGAAGCGCTGCTGGCCGATGGGCAAAACAGGGACGAAGGGGAGAAACAGTCATGATCATCAGCACCAAACGGGGAACCCCGGCTGCAGAGCTGGAGAAAATTATTCACGAATTTGAGGCAAAGGGCCTGTCCGTGACCATGATCCGCGGCACGGACTACAACGTGTTCGGCCTGGTGGGCGACACCACCATTCTGGACGAAAAGCAGATCCGGGCCAATCCCTATGTGGAAAACGTGCAGCGGGTGTCCGAGCCGTACAAAAAGGCCAACCGCCTGTTTCACGAGGCGGACAGCATCATCGATGTGGCGGGCGTGAAAGTGGGCGGCCACGAAAAAATCGTGGTCATCGGCGGCCCGTGCAGCGTGGAGGGCGAGCAGCCCACCATCGATGTGGCCAAAAAGGTCAAGGCCGCCGGCGGCACTATGCTGCGGGGCGGCGCCTACAAGCCCCGCACTTCGCCCTACGCCTTTCAGGGCCTGGGCACCGAGGGCATTCTGGACCTGGTGAAGGCCCGGGAAGCCACGGGTCTGCCCATCGTCAGCGAGCTGATGAGCGAGGACCGCATCGAAGAGTTTGAACAGTATGTGGACCTGGTGCAGATCGGCGCGCGCAACATGCAGAACTTCCAGCTTTTGAAAGCCGTGGGCAAAATGAAAAAGCCCGTTCTGCTCAAGCGGGGCCTTGCCAACACCATCGAGGAATGGATCATGTCCGCCGAGTACATCATGGCCGCGGGCAACGAAAACGTCATCTTCTGCGAGCGGGGCATCCGCACCTTT
Organism: uncultured Ruthenibacterium sp.; assembly: GCA_944388395.1. Classification (GTDB taxonomy): domain Bacteria; phylum Bacillota; class Clostridia; order Oscillospirales; family Ruminococcaceae; genus Ruthenibacterium; species Ruthenibacterium komagatae. The sequence goes on along the minus strand of CALXIP010000009.1, from coordinate 3,228 downwards.
GAAAAATACACCCGCAATACGCTGGATCTGTCGGTCATTCCCATCATCAAGGAGAAAACCCACCTGCCCATCATCATCGACCCCAGCCATGCCACGGGCAACTGGCGCTATGTGGAGAGCATGAGTCTGGCGGCCATTGCCGCCGGGGCGGACGGGCTGATCATCGAAGTGCACGAGAATCCCGAGTGCGCCTGGTCCGACGGGGCCCAGAGCCTGAAGCCGGACCGCTTTGCCGCGGTCATCGAAAAGGGCCGGGCCATCGCCCGGGTCATCGGCCGGGAGATGTGACGCCATGCGGGTGACCATCGAACGAAGCCGCGTTTTCGGCACGCTGGAAGCGCCTCCCTCCAAAAGCATGGCCCACCGGCTGCTGATCTGCGCGGGCCTGGCGGAAGGCCGCAGCGTCATCGACCGGGTGGACCCGTCCCAGGACGTGCTGGCCACGGCCCGTGCGCTGGAGGCATTGGGCGCGCGGGTCCGGCTGGAAGAGGGCCGGGCTGTGGTGGACGGCTGCGGCGGCCGCCTGACAGCGCCCGACGGCCCGGTGGACTGCGGCGAAAGCGGCAGCACCCTGCGCTTTTTCATTCCGCTGCTGGCGAGCTGCGGCCGGCCGGTGCGCCTGCTTGGGCACGGCCGTCTGATGCAGCGCCCCCAGGACGTGTACGCCCGCCTGTTTGAACGGCAGGGCCTGCCGTTTTCTCAAACCCAGCAGGAGCTGACCTTGTGCGGCCCCCTGCGCCCGGGGGAGTACCGGGTGGAGGGCGGCGTGTCCAGCCAGTTCATCAGCGGGCTTTTGCTGGCGCTGCCCCTGCTGGACGGCGACAGCGTGCTGCAGGTGACCCCGCCCTTTGAAAGCCGGAGCTATGTGGCCCTGACGCTGCGCGCCATGGCGGATTTCGGCGTTTCGGTGCGGCGGGAAGGAAACACCTTTTTCATTCCCGGCAACCAGCGCTACCGCCCCCGGGACGGCGCGGTGGAAGGCGATGCCTCCCAGGCGGCTTTTCCGGCAGTGCTGGGCGCGGTGAAAGGCGGCGTTACGGTCACGGGCCTGCGGGAGGACTCCTGCCAGGGCGACCGGGTGATCTTCGACATTCTGCGTCGCTGCGGCGCGGGCATGACGGCGGTGCCCGGCGGCTGGCGTTTTGAAAAACAGCCGCTGCGCGCCGTGGACATCGATTTGGCCGACTGCCCGGACCTGGGCCCCATCCTGATGGTGCTGGGCCTGTTCTGCGAAGGCGAGACGGTCATCCGCAATGCCGGACGGCTGCGGGTCAAGGAGTCGGACCGCATCGCCGCCATGCAGCAGGAAGTGGAAAAGCTGGGCGGGCGCATCGAGGCCGAAGGCGGCACGGTGCGGGTGCGCGGCGCATCGCTGCACGGCGCGCCGGACCTTGCGGGCCACAACGACCACCGGGTGGTCATGGCGCTGACCGTGGCGGCTCTGGCGGCGGATGTGCCGGTGTGCATTCAGGAATCCGAGGCGGTGCGCAAAAGCTGGCCGGACTTTTTCGCCCGGATGCAGCAGCTGGGCGCGGAGGTAAAAACAGATGGAACAACGTAATTTTTGTATTGTGGGGTTGGGCCTTTTGGGCGGCAGCTACGCCCGCGGCCTGACCGAGGCGGGCTGCCGCGTCACGGCGGTGGATGTGCGGGGCGAAGCCATCCGCTTCGCGCTGGACAAAGGCTGGATCGCCCAGGGCACCACGGAAGATGCCCGGCCGCTGCTGGAGCAGGCCGAGGCGGTGGTCCTGGGGCTGTACCCCCACGCGCTCATCGACTGGGTGCGGGCCAACGCGCGGTTTCTGCGCCCGGGCACGCTGGTCACGGATGTGTGCGGCGTCAAACAGGCGGTGGTGGGTCCGGTGCAGGACGCCATGCCCGAAGGGGTGGAGTTCATTGCCAGCCACCCCATGGCGGGCAAGGAAGTCAGCGGCGTGGAGTATGCGGACAGCGCCATTTTCCGGCCGGCCAACTTCATCATCACCCCCACGGAGCGCAACACGCCCCGGGGCATTGCCTTTGCCCGGCAGCTGGCCGAAACGCTGGGCTTTGCCCACATCGCGCAGCTCAGCTGCGCCGAGCACGACCGGATGATCGGCTATGTCAGCCAGCTGACCCACGCCATCGCCGTCAGCCTGATGAACGCCAACGGCGACCCGCGCCTGTGCGAGTTCACGGGCGATTCCTTCCGGGACCTGACCCGCATTGCCCGCATCAACGAGCATTTGTGGAGCGAATTGTTCCTTTTGAACCGGGACGCGCTGTGCGCCGAGATCGAACAGTTCGAGGCCAGCCTCACGGACCTGAAGGAAAAGCTGCAGGCCGGCGACGAGGAAGGATTGAAGGACCTGTTCCGTCGCTCCACGGCACGCAGGGCCATGTTTGACCGGTAATTTGTGGTTTTTTGGCGAAAAAAGACGAAAGATGCTTGCACCCCCGTGTGCGCCCTCCTAAAATAATAGAAAGAGAAACTTTCTGTCAGGCAAGGGAGGCGGCACGGGGTGTTTTTGCGCATGGAAAAACGGGTGCTTCGCCTGCTGGTGCCGCTTCTGGCGCTGCTGGTTTTGGGGGCGGACAGCCCTTCGGTGGAATGGAAGAGCACGGCGCGGTGGAAAACCGGGCTGGTAAAGTCCGTGATGGCGGTGGACACAGGGACCTCTCTGGATGTGGAGGAACTGTGCCAGTACCCGGAACTGCCCAATGGCTGCGAGGCCACCAGCCTGGCGGCGGTGCTGCGGTTTTTGGGCTACGACGTGACCGCGCTGGAGCTGGTGTACGGCTATATCCCCAGCGAGCCCATCACCTACAGCGAGGACGGCATGATCGCCTACGGGCCGGACCCGGCCGAGGCGTACGCGGGCTGGCCGGAGGAAGGATATACGGGGTTTTATTGCTTTGCGGGGCCCATCGTGCAGGCGGCAAACCAGTATCTGGCCGAACAGAACTCCGGCTGGCGCGCGGTGGATATCACCGGGGCGTCGGCGCTGGATCTGATGCGCCGGCTGGACGAGGGCACGCCGGTGATCGTGTGGGCCACGCTGAACATGGACACCCGGCTGTTCAGTTCCTTTCACTGGACGCTGCCCAGCGGCGAGGAATACTATCCCTTTTCAAACCTGCACTGCATGGTGCTGACGGGCTACGAAGGGGACACCTTCACCCTGATGGACCCCATTGAAGGCACGGTCACCGTGGACCGGGAGCAGTTCATGAGCCGGTACTGGACCA
>CALXIP010000008.1 GCA_944388395.1 uncultured Ruthenibacterium sp. | reverse complement strand
CGTTATTCAAAACGAAACGCCCGGAGACCAGCGCTGCTTTCGTGTCAACGGCGACTGGTTTTCCATCAACCTGCCCGGGGCCAGCTCTTCTGATGTAACTGCCGCATTTGGCCGTATTCAGCAAAAGCTGTCCGGGCAGTGTACTCTGTCCGCCGGCTGCGTCTCTTACACAGACTATGCCACCCCTGATGCCGACACGCTGTTGCAATATGCGGAAATTGCACTGGACACGTCCAAAGCCCACGGCAAAAACCAGTTGAATTTCTTCTCGCCGGAAGACTACGAAAAAAGGCTGCGCACACTGGAACTGCGGGAAGAGTTAGAGGCAAGTGTGACTTCAGGATTCAGAGGATTTTCACTTTGCTACCAGCCGCAGATTTTCTCCGGCTCTTACGATTTGTATGGAGCAGAAGCACTGCTTCGCTACACCTCTCCCCGCCTGGGGCCGGTTTCCCCCGTGGAATTTGTGCCGATCCTGGAACAGACCGATTTGATTTATCCGGTGGGCATGTGGGTATTGGAAACTGCCTTGGCTCAGTGCAATGCATGGCGCGCCAAAGCCCCTCAGGTGCACATGAGTGTCAACATGTCTTACAGCCAGCTTCGAAAAAGCACTGTGAAGCAGGATGTTTTGAACGCTCTTCGGCGCAGCGGGTTGCCCGGTTCCGCACTGACCATTGAAGTAACCGAAAGCATGGAACTGCTGAATTATCCCGATCTCAATCAAATTTTCCGCCAATGGAAAACTCATGGCATTTCCATTTCTGTGGATGACTTCGGGACGGGATACTCCAGTTTAAGCCGGCTGAAAGAAATGGACATCGACGAAATCAAAATAGACCGCTGTTTTGTAAACAACATTCAGAAAAGCGTCTATAATCAGCGTCTTTTAAACAACATCGTGGAACTGGCGGACGGTTGTCAGATCCACGTATGCTGCGAAGGCGTGGAAACAGCGGAAGAACTGGCCCTTCTGGAAAAATTGCAGCCCTCTTTGTATCAGGGCTTTTTATTTGCCCGCCCCTGCTCTGAAAAAGAGTTTTCCGCACAGTACCTGTGCCCCAAAGAGGAACTCCCATGGGCCTCGCTTCGCCAGAAAGTCAGCCTTCCTTCTTCCGCATTCGAAACGCTGCCTTCTCCGGACGCCTCGGAAGAAATTGCGCAGACCATTCTGAATGCGGAAACCGATATTTTCTATCTCAGCGATCTGGATACTTATGAATTGTATTACTTGAATCCTGCCGGCCAGAAAACCTTTGATGTGCGGGATTACAAAGGCAAAAAGTGTTATCAGGTGCTGCAGGGCGCCGATAAGCCCTGTCCCTTCTGCACCAATGCATTTCTGCGCCGTGACTCGTTCCATTTGTGGGAGAACAAAAACGAATACTGCGGACGCCATTTCCTGTTAAAGGATAAACTGGTGGAATATCAGGGTAAAAACGTGCGATTGGAAGTGGCGCTGGACATCACCAAGCAGGAACTGGTCAGCGAGCAGGCCCGCGAGCGTCTGGCTTTTGCGGACCGAATTGTGGGATATATGAACACGTTGTCACGCCAGTCGGACTACGACCGGGCGGTGGATCAGGTTTTGGCTTCGGTGGGTGATTTCTATCAATCGGATCGCGCCTATTTGTTTGAGCCGTCTCTGGTTCATCCCGGCCACTGGGACAATACCTTTGAATGGTGTGCACCCGATGTTTCCCATCAAAAAGAAAACCTTCAAAATGTGTCGCCGGACGCACTTGCCCGCTGGCTGGCCATTTTTGAAAAGGAACAGTCCATCATTCTTCACAACCTGGCACCTCTGCGGGAAAGTTCTCCTGTGGAATGGGAGATTCTGAGTCAGCAGGGCATTCATCGTCTGATTGCAGTTCCTGTGCGGGATGAAGGAAAAACCATCGGCTTCATTGGCGTCGACAATCCCCGGTATGCCATTCACGACGATTCCCAGGTGCGTGTGCTGGCCGGCTTTTTGCTGACCCGTATCCGTCAGGACCGAAACGAACGCCGGTATCAGGCGCTGCTGCGAAGCAGCGATCAGGACGTTTTGGCTGCGCTGCAGGTTGGTTTTTGGCTCATGCGCCTGGATCGAAACGAAACGGTGCCTCGTCAGATTCTTTTTAACGAAGTGGCGGCCCGCCTGCTTGGATTTACACGGGACTGCTCGCCTGCCGAAAACTGCAGGGTCTGGTATTCCCGCATCGTAGAAGCAGACCGTCCGAAGCTGGAAGAAAAGCTGCATCAGACCGCGCAAAACGGTGCTCTTCTGCAAACAGCCATTCACTGGCGTCATCCTCAGAAGGGAATCGTCCTGCTGCGCTTCTCCGGTATACGGCTTCAGCGCACAGATGACTGGATCGAACTGAAAGGTTATTGCCGTATTTTGGACGAAACATGATTTTCTCAAACCAAAAAGGCGCCCCGGATATCCGGGGCGCCTTTTGATCTGTCTTGCTTCACCACAGCTGACAGACCTGTTCATACATATCTACATATTGTTTGGCACTGGCATTCCAGCTCATGTCGCATTCCATTGCCCGTTTCACAAGCACTTTCCATCCGTCCGGATTGTCATAGCCCTCTTTCGCACGCAAAACTGCATTCAGCATCTCGTGGGCGTTGTAATTGCGGAATGTAAATCCATTGCCCTTTCCGTCGCCGGAATCCTGAATGGAATCCCGCAGACCGCCGGTCTCACGCACAATGGGAACTGTGCCATAACGGAGGGCCACCATCTGCGACAAGCCGCAGGGTTCGGACTTGGAAGGCATCAGGAACAGATCTGCACCCGCATACACCTTGCGGGCCAGTGACGGGATGAAGCCGATTTTCACCCCGACCGCACCGGGATTTCTGGCCGCCAGCTCGCGGAAAAAGCTCTCGTATTCTGCCTCGCCGGAGCCCAGCACCACCAGCTGCAGCCCGTTGTTGATGATGTCCTGTGCCACATGGCGCACCAAATCCACACCCTTGTGACCTACCAGACGTGTGACCATGGCCACCACCGGCACCGGCCAGTCGTTCAGGCCAAAGAGGCTTTGCAGTTCCTTCTTACAGGCGGGTTTGTGTTTTCCAAAATTCGACGCGCTGTAATTTTCCGCCAGGTTTGGATCCGTGGACGGGTCATAGCTCTTCACATCAATGCCGTTGAGAATGCCGCACAGCTTGTACTGCTTCTGACGCAGCAGATCGTCCAGCCCATGACTGTACCAGGGGTCCAAAATCTCCTGCGCATAGCTGGGCGAGACCGTGCTCACCTTATCTGCGCATTCAATGGCGCCCTTCATATAGTTGACGCAACCGTCATATTCCAGAATGTGCGCATCCTGCCGGCCGATGGCCACCGTATCTTCCAGAATATCCATGCTGTACTTGCCCTGATACTGGATATTATGAATGGTGAAAACGGTTTTGATGTTGCGGAACTCTTCCAGATGACGATAATACAGGTTCAGGTACACCGGCACCAGCGCGGTCTGCCAATCGTTGGTATGGATGAGGTCCGGCTGGAAGTCGATGTGGAACAGCATTTCCAGAATCGCACGGGAGAAATAAGCGAAGCGCTCCCCGTCGTCGTAGAAGCCATACAATCCAGTGCGTTTAAAATAATACTCATTATCCAAAAAGTAATACGTTACACCGTCATGCGTCAGTTCAAACACACCGCAGTACTGGTTGCGCCAGCCAACCGGCACGGTGAAATTGGTCAGATATTTCAGCTTATCCCGGTATTCCGGCTTCATGTCGCCGTACAAAGGCAGGACCACACGGCACTCTACTTTCCGGCTTTGAATGGCACGCGGCAGGCTGCCTGCCACGTCGCCCAGGCCGCCGGACGCGGCAAAGGGGCTGGCCTCGCTGGCACAAAACAATACCTTCATGTCACACGCTCCTTTTGCAAACAGGGCGGACCTGACGGCCCGCCCTATGGATGTAAAAATCAAACCTCGGTACCCTTTTCAATGTAAACGGGGAAGTTGGAGTTGCCCAGCAGGCGGCGGCCCATGGTAACGTGCACGTTTTTATCCGTGACGATGTAGTCCAGTTCCACGTTCTGGTCCACCGTGGTGCCCTGCATCAGAACGCAATTGCGAACCTTTGCGCCTTTGGCGATCTTTACGCCGCGGAACAGCACGCAGTTTTCCACTTCACCCTCGATGACGCAGCCGTCCGCCACAATGCAGTTTCTGACTTTGCAGTCCATGGCATAACGCACGGGCGCTTCATCGCGCACTTTGGTGTACACCGGGCGCTCTTTCGGGAACAGCGCAGCCATGTTTTTGGGGTCCAGCAGGCGCATATTCTCGTCAAAATAGCTCTTCATGTCGTAAATGCGCGCACGGTAGCCCGTGTACTCATAGCCGTTCACATGCAAAATCTTCAGGCTGGGTGCGATGATGTCGCGCTCCAGGTACACCAGATTGTGAACCTGCGCGTCACGCACCATTTCAATCAGCTCTTCGCGGTCCATCACGATTACGTTCATGGACAGGTTCTGCACGCCGGGACGATAGTCATTGGTGCGCAGCTCTGTGATGCGGCCGTCTCCGCCCACTGTAAAGGTGTAGTTTTCCGTCTGAATGGGCAGAGGGATCTCCGCACGCTCATACACCATGGTCACATTGGCACCGCTGTCGATGTGCTTTTCCATCAGGTCCGCAAAGTCCAGATCATGCGCGATGTTGCAGTCGGACAGGATCACGTATTTTTCTTTCTGCGCGCGCAGGAAGTTCAGAATGCTTCCCAGGGCTTCCACGCGGCCGTGATAAATTTTGGTATTCTCCTGCGCAAAGGGCGGAACCAGGTTCAGTCCGCCGCGCTTGCGGGACAGATCCCACTCGCGGCCGTTGCCCAGGTGATCCATCAGGGAATAATAATTTTTCTTTGCGAGCAGCGTCACATTTTCAATGCCCGCGTTGACCATGGCAGACAGGGAGAAATCCACCATGCGGTAACGGCTTCCGAAGGGCACACTGGCCATGGTGCGGCGATGCACCAGCTCCGGAATCAGTTCGTCGTATGTATTGGGGAAAATAATGCCCAGCGCATTCATATTTACCATAACTGCTCACCATCCTGTACGTCTTTTTCCAGCATCGCCTTGGGCCCGACTTTCGCGCCCGCGCCGATGGTGCGGCCTTCGCCGACAACAGCCACGCCCCACTTGGATTTGTCTTCCACAGTCTCCGGGCGTGCGCCGACCACAGCGCCTTTCTTCACAGTCACAT
>CALXIP010000007.1 GCA_944388395.1 uncultured Ruthenibacterium sp. | reverse complement strand
CGTTCGCTGTTCCTGAGGGTCGGCATTCCCGGCCTGAATCTGCCGGGCAATGCGTGTCTGCACACCCTGCAGCTCCTGCGTCAGAGCATTCCCGGTGTCGCTTGCAGACTGTTTTACACGGGTCAGACAGGCGTGCAGCTCTTCCGTCAGAAGATCCTGGCGGCGGCAGACCCGGGTGCTTTCGCTGAGCCGTGCGATCAAAAGTCCCAGTACACTCAGTTTTTCATCAAAAGGCGCGCTCTGCAGCTCACGGGCGGACAGCTTATCCCAGGTCCCGTTCAAAATGTCATCCACGTGGTAGACCTGGCGGTATTTGGCGTACAATTCCAGATAGTTTGCAAAGTCCTTGGCGATGCGGGGCAGCTGGATGTACTGACCGATCACCTCCCGGTCCGGATGAATCCCCAGCTGTTCGTAGGTGAGAAGAAGCTCCGAGAGATCTTCCCAGCCTCTGGCAGTGGCGAACTGAACGCCGTCTACCGAAGCTTCAAAGGCATAGAAATGTTCCTTGTGAATTTCCAGATAGGTGAGAATGGCGCCGTGAATTCCTTTTTGATAGGCGTATTCTTTCCACACGGAAAAATCCTGTTCCACATCGATGCGTTTGACACGGTCCAGTGTGACCACGTCAAACTCCCGGACGGACTTGTTGTATTCCGGAGGGTTTCCTGCCGCGACAATGATCCAGCCATCCGGCAGCTTCTGGTTGCCGAACGTTTTGCACTGTAAAAACTGAAGCATCATGGGGGTCAGCGTTTCCGAAATGCAGTTGATTTCATCCAGAAAAAGAATGCCCTCCTGAAGCCCGGTTTCTTCCATGGTCCGGTACACGGTGGCCAGTATTTCGCTCATGGTGTATTCTGTCACCGAAACCGTTCGCCCGGCAAACGTGCGCTCCACAATGAACGGCAGGCCCAGCGCACTCTGACGGGTGTGATGTGTGATGGTGTATGCCACCAGCGCCACACCGGTTTCAGCGGCAATTTGCTCCATGATCTGCGTTTTACCGATGCCCGGAGGCCCCATCAGCAAAATCGGACGCTGGCGCACCACGGGAATGCGGTACTGGCCGAATTCATCCCGCGCAAGATAAGCGCGAATGGCATTTTTAATCTCCTGTTTTGCTTGCTTGATATTCATAGCGTGTCTCCTTGCAGTTCGTTTTCATCCAGAAGAATGCGGATCCCCCATGGCGGAACCCGTTCGGGAAATCCCTGCTGGGCCAGCATCACAAAAGCCGCATCGTAGGCGGGGCGCTTGGCGGGGTAAATGCCCAGCCCGTCGGTGAAGTAAATCACACCCCGCAGCTTGTGAAACGCGCCCTGTTCCACCAGGCTGTCTACATCGCGAAACACCGGGCGGAAATCCGTCGCACCCTGTCCGGCCAGTTCAAAGTTTTCCATGTATTCTTCCAGCTCTTTTCGGCTGGAAATGGCTTTGTCGACTCGAAGCTGATCGTCGCACTGCAGAATCCGCAGATGGAACGAACGAAAAAAGCTCTCGCTCTGCTTCAGAATACCATACGTGTACTGCAGAAAGCGGCGCACCAATTCGCCGGAAGTGGACATGGATGTGTCAATGGCGATCACAAGATCCCGGATTCGCTGCACCTCCCGGGTTTCCAGAGGCTCAATCAACGGCATGTTTCCGTAGCGGCGCAGCCCGTAGGTGTAATAGTTGTAATCGAAAGTGTCCGCATCAATGCCGGACTCTTCTCCTGTGACGGCGAAACGGCGCAGAAATGCACGGTAATCAGCAGTTTCCATGGTTTCCACACGCAGCTGTTCCAGTACAGCCTGCCCGCCGCCCGATGCCTCACTCATCACTGTTTCCATACTGGTTTGGGTGTGTTGGGCGATTTGCTGCCAGTTTTGCCGGGGCTGCTCCTGCTCTTCCTGAGAAGCTTTTTCCCACAGAGAATGGTCGTCCTCAAAAAACTCCCGCGCCAGAGTGGCGCGCTCGTATTCTTCCAGCGGATGGTTTTTGAAAAAACGATACAGCGCTTCGGCGGTCAAAACTTTTCGTTCCTCTTCCAGGCGGCGGTACAGGCCGGAGCGCCGGGGACTGGGCGCCGCTGCAAGGCAGCGGTAGTCCAGCGAGTCCAGCATGTGTTCCACGGCAATGTCACAGCAAAGGTCCCACAGCTCGCCGTCTCGGCCCTGCCGCTTGGCCGGGTGAAGCAACATGCAGTGAAGCAGCAGATGAAGATAGGCCCGGCACACAAGGTTTCGGCTTTTTTCATAGCGCAGGGCCAGATAGCTTCCATTGAAAAAGAAGGCCTGTCCGTCCGTGGCGATAAAATCCGTATCCTGTTCATCGGAAAAGGGAAGTGCACACAGAGCTGCGTCCAGAAACGGCAGATTCAGATACAATTCGTTGCGGGCGGCTGTCAAAATCGCACGGCCTGCTTTGCTCCAGGCATCGGATTGCGGCATGGCGATTCCTCCTTCAAAGGTCAAAGGTTTTGGTGCGGCCCGCGCCGGTTCGATGCAGGTGTTCCATCAAAAGGCCCAGCATCTCCGTGTCCCGGTCATTCCGGGCGCGATCGCAGGCGGCCTGCAGCGCCTCAGGTGGAAACAGCTCCAGCCCCAACGCCCAGGCCATGTCTTCCGTGTCCCGGGCATCCGCCAGCACCTTCAGTGCCGCAGCGGCGTGCTCTGCTACAAGCGCACGGTATTGTTCCCGGTTCGCCGGGGAAAGTTCTTTTGGCCAGCGCAGGCGGCCCAGCGCAACGCGCACGGCATCCTCAAAATCCCGGGTGCGCACAAGCCGTTCCAGAGCCGCGTCGTACTGGGAAAAATTCAGCTTTTTCCCGTCGAAGCACTGGCGGTAGGTAAATCCGGCTCCCTCGATGTGGTAGCCGAAAATGTGGGGCGCGGCCAGCTCTTCATACTCCTCGCTGTAAGCGGGAAACCAAAGACGCGCCTGCGTGCCATCCGCAAAATGCATCCTGCACAGCAATTCTCCGTGGTGTTCGCGCAGAACTCCCCGCAGGCAGCTCTCTCCCGATGGCGAAACGGCCAGCTGAACGTTGTGCAGATGGCTGCAGTTCAGAAAGGCGCCGGACCCCACATCCGCCATCGCCGGGGAGATGTCCAGCTGTTCCAGGGCCTGGCAGTCATAAAATGCGTAATCGCCCAGGCTCTGTAAATGGAGGGGGAGCGTGACCTGCCGGATGCCGTCTGCGTCGTGCGGTTCGGGTTGGCCGCGGCCGACATGAACGGTAAACAAATCGCGGATACCGGACAGATCCGGCGCGCGTCTGGCCATGGCATAATCACCCAGTGCCGTCACAGGCACTCCCAGTATGGTATCCGGCAGATGAATCACCGGGTCGCGCGTTTCACAGCGCAGCACCGCCACACCGCCCGCCTGGTGCCGGCAGGTGAGGGTCAGTTCGTTTTCGCCATCCATCCATTCCATGAAAAAACACTCTTTCCAAAAAAGACATTGATCTAATCATACCATTTTAGGGGAAATAAGGGAAGAGCAAAAAGCAAACCCAGCCTGTTCGGCTGGGTTTGCTTTTTACAGCACGCTTTGTCCGTTGACCACCAAATGGAAGCCAAGGCCCAATTTGTCAGCTGCTTTCCGGCACAGCGTCATGCGGTCCAGAAAGATTTCAAAGTAGTCCATCATGGGGGAGATGGCCGTGTCCAGCTGCAGATTGAGAACCACTGCGCGCTGGTCCATATCCAGCGTGGTAGAAGCTTTTTCCACTGCGTAATTGACCCGGTCGTGAATGTCGAAGGTGTGCAGATCTTTGGGACGAACACGGCTTCGACGAACGTCCGTCTTGTCCGCGAGAATCAGTGCAGCCGCAACGGGATTGACCGGAAAAGCAGTGCCTTCATCGTGATTGCCAATGGCCGAGCAGACTGTTGCGATCTCATCCGCGGGCATGCCCAGCTTGTCCAGAATACGGAAGGCCATGACAGCTCCGGACTGGGCGTGGTCAATGCGGTTGATCACGTTGCCGATGTCGTGCATATAACCGGCAATCCAGGCAAGCTCCTGGGTGCGTTTGTCATACCCCAGCTCAGCCAGAATTTTTTCCGCAAAGTGCGCCACACGGGTGACGTGTGCGAAGCTGTGCTCGGTAAAGTCCAGCGCTTTCAATGTATCATCCGCCCGCTCGATATAGGTGCGGATTTGTTCGTTTTCCTTGATTTCAATCGGTGTGATCATTTGGAAATCCTTTCTTAAAACATCCGTTTTGTTCCAGTACCACAAAAGCCGTGGCAAAATCGCCCTCATGGGTCAGGGAGAGAAATGCGCAAAGCCCTTTTTCTTCCATGCGGCGCAATGCTTCGCCGCAGAAAACAAAATAGGGGGCGCCGGCTTCATCGCGCAGCGCTTCGGCCTCAGACCACACGAACCCCGACAGCCCTTCGCCCAGCGCTTTGCCAAGCGCCTCTTTGGCGGCGAAGTTGGCGGCGATGGTTTCCGCACGCATCTTTTTCGCCTGAAAGAGCGCCAGTTCCCGGGGGCCAAATACACGTTTCAGGAAGGACTCGTGCTCCAAAGCTTTTTCGATGCGGGAGATCCGCGTTGTATCTACGCCGATGCCAGCGATCATTCCCATTCTCCTCTCCGGTGGGTTCTGCCTTTCAGTATACTGTTTTTTTACAGCAAAATCCAGTGTCAGGGCTTGAATTTTGGGTAAAGGAACGGTATAATATGCTATAACAACGCGATGACAAAGAGAGTACGCGCAGACGCAATGTCTCAAGAGAAGGGCGTCAATGGCTGGAAGCGCCCGGCAAAGGGCTGTGCGGAAGTTCACTTTTGAGCGGCCCTGCTGAAGGTTTTTGCTGGTAGGCGGGGACGGATGCCGCCGTTATCCGGCAAAAGAGTGTTTGCTCTTGTACGACAGTACGGCAAAAATATGGGTGGTACCGCGGAGTTTTCAAGGCTTCGTCCCTGTTTTAAGGCAAGGGACGAAGCCTTTTTTCGTCCCGTAATTTCATGGTAAAGGAGAAAGAATGTTGAAACAGGCACTGCAAAACATCAAGGCCACGGCGGATTCTCTGATCGCGCAGGCCGAGAGCACGGCGCAGGTGGAAGAGCTGCGCGTTCGTTTTCTGGGCAAAAAAGGCGAATTGACCGCGATCCTGAAAGAAATGGGCAAACTCAGCCCGGAAGAACGTCCGGTGGTGGGCGCTCTGGCCAACGAAGTCCGCGAGGCGATCACGGCGGACATTGCGGCCCGGACCAAAGAACTGGAGCAGGCGGCGCTGGCTGCACGTCTGGCGCAGGAGGAAATTGACGTGACGCTGCCGGGCAAACGTCCGGTGCAGGGAAAGCGCCATCCCTTCGAGCAGGTTTTGGGCGAATTGAAAGAGATCTTTTTGGGCATGGGTTTTGACGTGGTGTCCGGCCCCGAAGTGGAGCAGGATCATTACAATTTCGAAATGCTGAATATGCCCAAAAGCCATCCCGCGCGGGATACGCAGGACACGTTCTACATTACGGAAAATGTGCTGCTGCGCACACAGACCAGCCCGGTTCAGATCCGCACAATGGAGAACCAGAAACCGCCCATCCGCATCATCTGCCCGGGGCGGGTGTACCGTTCGGACGCGGTGGACGCAACCCATTCCCCGATCTTCCATCAGATCGAAGGTCTTGTGGTGGACAAGAACATCACGTTCAGCGATTTGAAAGGCACGCTGGAAATGTTTATTAAGAAGCTGTATGGCGAAGGCATTCGCGTGCGCTTCCGTCCGCATCACTTCCCGTACACGGAGCCCAGCGCCGAAATGGACATGAGCTGCTTCAAGTGCGGCGGCAAGGGATGCAGCCTGTGCAAGGGCGAGGGCTGGATCGAGATCCTGGGCTGCGGCATGGTGCATCCCAAGGTGCTGGAGAACTGCGGCATCGACCCGGA
>CALXIP010000006.1 GCA_944388395.1 uncultured Ruthenibacterium sp. | reverse complement strand
CTGTTCGAGTGCACCAGCTACGACGAAAACGACCGCATCATCGAGTTTTCGCGCAACTATACCCGGGGCGACAAATGCAGCTTCAGCGTGCGTTTCCAAACCTGAACGGACAAATGTCTTTGAATTTCAAGAAGGAGTGTATGAACTATGGTGACAAGTGAAATGTGGAACGAGAAAAAGGGCGCGTGCCTGCGCAGCTTTGACGAGAAGGAAGCAGTGGACAGCGTCAACGGCGCGCTGGCTCTGCGTCCGCAGATCGAAGCGATCATCGACAAGATCTGGGACGAAGGCTTTGACGGCATCTACTTCATCGGCATCGGCGGCACCTACGCCTCCAGCATGCAGGTGGAAGTGTATATGCGCGGCCGGTCGGTCCTGCCGGTGTATGTGGAGAACGCAGCCGAGTTTTTGACCACCGGCAACAAGCGCTTCACCAATAAGTCCGTGGTCATCCTGTCCTCTGTTTCCGGCAACACCAAAGAGATGGTGGAACTGGTGGACCGTGTGCATCAGATCGGTGGCCGCGTGTTCAGCTTCATCGACACTCCGGGCAGCGTGCTGACCCAGCCCGACAAACAGGATTATCTGGTGGTGTATCCCAAGAACGAGCAGCTGAAATTCTACATGGTTGCCAACTACCTGATGTACAAGAACGGCGAGTTTGCCGAGTACGAGCGCTACAACAAAGAGATGGAGGCCCATCTGGCGCAGGTGCTGGCCGACGTGGAGAAGCAGTCCGACGCATGGGCCTATGACTATGCCGAGCGCTGTGTAGCCCAGGCGCATGAGCATCCGGATCTGCCCCGGTACTACATCGGTTCCGGCAACCAGTGGGGCGCTACTTACTCCTACGCCATGTGCTACTGGGAGGAGCAGATGTGGATTCGCACCAAGTCCATCACCTGCCAGGAGTTCTTCCACGGCATGCAGGAGATCATCGTGTGGGATACGCCTGTCACCCTGTTCATGGGCGAAGACGAGCAGCGCCCTCTGGCCGAGCGTGTGGCGCGTTTCCTGCCCAAAGTGTGCGGCAACTACACCATCATCGATACCAAGGAATTTGCGCTGGAGGGCATCAGCCCCGAATTCCGCGGCACGATCTCGCATCTGGTCATGCACGGCGTGAACAACCGCGTGGACGCTTACATGGAGCTGTTCCTGCGTCATCCGCTGTCCATCCGCCGCTACTATCGTCAGTTTGAATATTAATTTGAATGCGCTGGGTCGCCGGAACGAGGCGGCCCTCTTTTATAAAGGAGAGATACACCTATGTTGTGGACTGAAAAAATGTTTGGCGTTAAAAAACCTATTATTTCCATGTTGCACTTGGACGCGCTTCCCGGGGATCCGCGGTTTCATTACGGCGATGTTATGGAGCGCGTTGTGGAGCATGCTCGTGCGGACCTGCATGCACTGCAGGATGGCGGTGTGGACGGCATTATTGTTTCCAATGAGTTCAGCCTGCCCTATGAGCGTCAGATGAGTTTTGTGACACCTGCTGCCATGGCACGCGTGATTGGAGAACTGAAGGCAGAGATTCGTGTGCCCTACGGCGTGGACTGTATTTCGGACGGTCTGGCATCCATTGAACTGGCTGCGGCTGTAGATGCAAAGTTCATCCGCGGCACGTTCTCGGGCGTGTACGTAGGCGACGGTGGCTTGTACAACAACGACTTCTCCTCTCTGCAGCGCCGCAGAGCAGCTCTGCATCTGGACGATTTAAAAATGCTGTATTTCATCAACCCGGAGTCTGACCGCAGCTTGGATACCCGCCCGCTGGCAGACATTGCGAAATCCACTATTTTCAAAGCGCATCCGGACGGACTGTGTATCTCAGCAAATGCCGCCGGGCAGGATGTGGACGACGAATTGATTGCCAGTGTGAAAGCCGCTGCGCCGGAGGTTGTAGTACTGTGTAACACGGGCTGCCGCCCCGATACCATTGAGCGCAAGCTGACCAGTGCGGACGCGGCCGTAGTGGGGACCTATTTCAAGGAGGGCGGCAAGCTGGAGAATGATCGGCTGGAGAATGTGCGCGTGGATGTAAACCGCGTCAGAGAGTTTATGGAAGTGGTCTATAAATTCCGTGAAACACTGTAACTGCTGATGGAATGTGGGCGTCGGCATGGCCGACGCCCACTTGAAAGGAGTACTCCTATGAGTCGTTATTTGATGGGTATTGATAATGGAGGTTCGGAAATCAAGTGTGCAGTGTTTGATTTGGAAGGCCGTGAAATATCGGTTGCGGCCTGTCGCCTTCCCATTTCCATTCCTGCACCCGGCTATACGGAGCGCAACACACTGGAGGTATGGACAGCCAACGTCGCCGTCATCCGTGAAGCACTGGAAAAGGCTGGTGCGTGCGGAAAGGATATTCTTGCTGTGGGACTGACCGGGTACGGAAACGGCCTGTGTTTGGTTGATGAAAATGGGGAGCCTACCTATAACTGTATTATCTCTACTGATAATCGAGCAGCTGCCTACTGTGACCGGTTCGCAGAAAACGGTGCAGAGCGGGAGATTTATCCTATGACGTGCCAGACAATATGGTCTGCCCAGCCGGCGGCATTGTTACCCTGGTTTAAGGAACATCAACCCAGTGTACTGGAGAAAAGCGCTCACTGCCTTTCAATCAAGGATTATATTCGCTTCCGCTTGACAGGCGAATATGCGTGTGAGGTTACAGACGCGTCCTCGGGATGCCTGCTGAATTTGCACACACGGCAATTTGATCCGAATATTTTTAAGGCACTTGGCATTGAGGACTGTCTGCGGCTCATGCCACCCTGCTTGGAGAGCACAGCGATTAGCGGGTATGTCACCGCGCAGGCGGCAGCCGCTACCGGCTTGGCCGAGGGCACACCTGTGGCAGGGGGCTACTTTGACATAGATGCCGGTGCGTTGGCGAGCGGCGTATTGGACGACAGCGTGTTGTGCCTGATTGCGGGCACGTGGTCTATTAATGAGTATCTGAAGAAAAACGTCAATACGAATTATGAAAAAAATGCCAATACCGTGACACTCTCATTCCTGCCAGGGTATTTTCTGGTGGAGGATTCCAGTCCAACCTCGGCCAGTAATTTTGACTGGTTTGTAGAAAAGTTTCTCGAGCCGGATAGACCGGGAGTTCCCCGAAAGCAGCTTTATCAGGAATGTGATACTCTGGTGGAAAAAACTGACCCGTTCGACAATGATATTATTTTTGTGCCATATCTGTTCAGTTCTGCGACTAACCCGGATGCAAAAGGGGCATTTTTGAACCTGACCAGCTACCATGACCGCAATCATATATTGCAAGCGGTTTATGAAGGGGTAGTGTTTAGCACCATGTTTCACGTGAAAAGCCTGCAGCGGCCGGTATCTGATTACCGGGTTGCACGCTTATCCGGAGGTGTTGCGAAAAGTCGCGTATGGGCGCAAATGATGGCAGACGTACTGCAGATGCCGGTGGAAACGCTGAAAAGCAGCCAGCTCAGTGCGCAGGGGGCAGCCATGGGCGCGGGCGTTGCCTGCGGAGTATTCGGTTCGCTTGAGGATGCCGTGGAGCACATGGTACAGGTAGGCGAGCTGTTTTGCCCGAGGCCGGAGTATAGTCGGCACTACGCGAAAAAATTCGCAATGTTTGAGCGCGCTTTAATGGCTTTGGATTTATTCCACACACCGAAAAAGGAGGAATGAACGTTGTTTACTGTCAGTCCCTCTCTTTTGTCGGGAGATTTACTGAACTTGGGCGCACAGCTTGATGCGCTGCGTGGCTTGGAAAATCTGCACTTGGATATCGACGACGGAAATTTTGTAAGGGGAATCAGCTTCGGCATGGATATTGTGCGGGCGGTTGCGGGCCGTACGGATATACCGCTGGATGCGCATTTGGAAGTTTTGAATCCGTGCGACTATGTGGAGGCGCTTTGTGCGTGTGGTGTAAAACGTATTTGTGCGCATGTGGAAGCGCTGCCCTACCCTAGCCTGTTCCTGAGCGCTGCCCGGAAAAACGGCGCTCGATACTGTGGGTTGGCGCTGAATCTTAAAACACCCGCCGAGGTACTGTTACCTTATGTTGACCAGCTTGATTACGTTATCTTTGTAAGTGTCGAAGCGGATTACGACGGCCTGCCGTTCCGTTCCGGAGTACTGGCAAAGGTACGTGCGGCGAAAGCCTTTCTGCGCCCGGAAACTGAAATCTGGATAGATGGCGGCGTAAACGAGTCCAATCTACAAGAAATCGTGACGGCTGGGGTGGACGGACTTGTCATTGGCCGCTCGATTTTCCAGGCACCGAACCCAGTAGCCGCCTATCATCGTATACGTCGGCTGGTACAGGAATACGCCGACAAGGAGGTTTAGGAATCTGTATGTACGAAAAGGAAAAGCAGCAATTAATCGACTGTGCCCGGGAAATGCAGCGCTACGGCCTTGTGGTACTTAGCGGCGGCAACGTAAGCATGCGTATGCCATGCGGTAATTTTTTGGTTACGCCTTCTGCTATGAGCTATGACACTATGACCACGGATGATATTGTACTGATTGATGCGCAAGGGAACACGGTGGAGGGATTTCGGCGCCCCACCAGCGATAAAGATGCTATTCTGTACGTTTTTGCACACCGTCCGGATATTCAGGTTATTCTGCACACACATCAGCCTTATGCCACAGCAGTGAGTTTGGTATGTGACGAGTTGCCGGCAACCCTAGTAACAATTATTGATGAAGTGCACTCCGCAGTAAA
This sequence comes from uncultured Ruthenibacterium sp., assembly GCA_944388395.1. Taxonomy (GTDB): domain Bacteria; phylum Bacillota; class Clostridia; order Oscillospirales; family Ruminococcaceae; genus Ruthenibacterium; species Ruthenibacterium komagatae. The sequence continues at coordinate 44,582 of CALXIP010000006.1, read as the reverse complement.
GGTGGCGCCGTTTACACCCAGCTCGGATGAGGGCATGGGGATTGCCACCGTGGAATATGCGGGGGATGCTCTGGCGGTTATTTTGAAACACCACGGTGTTATGGCGTATGGAAAAAACATCGACCAAGCACTGACCGCCGCTGTTTATTTGGAGGAAGCCAGTAAAACATATCTGGCTGCGATGAGTACTGGGCGTTCCATTCCTGAGTTATCCGAGCGCCAGATTGCAGAGGAGAGCGCAGAGCGTGGCTATTATGGGCAACCCTGAGCCAAAATCAAGGAAGGGAGTGCATAGGATGGAGCTCTGTTTATTGGCCTTGGATTTGGACGGCACCGCCTGCAACGATCAGGGCCGTCTGGGCGAAGGGACAAAACAGGCGCTGGCCGCCGCCCGGGCCGCCGGGCATGCGGTGGCTTTTGCCACCGGCCGGCGGGACGTGGATATGCTGCCGTTGGGCGAAGATTTTCGCTGCGCGGACTATCTGGTGCTGAACAACGGCGGCAAGCTGGTGCGCACGGCCGACGGGGCGGTGCTGTCCAACACGCTGGTGGACGCGGATGCCGCCCGCACGCTGGCGCAGCGCTGCCTGCAGGAGGACTGGATCCTGCACGTGGTCAGCGGCCTTTACTGGGCCGTGAACCGGCGGGATCAGGGACTTCTGGACTATGTGGAAAAAGTGGGCGTCACGCCGGTGCTGTTCCACAGCCCGGACGAATTGCCCCTGACCGGCATTGAGGGCTTCATGGCCACAGCGGACCGGGGGCCCATCTGCCGCTTCATCGACCAGGCGCAGCTGCCTCTGGTGCACGTGCATTCGGAACCGGGCTGCGTGGACATCATGCCGGGCGGCATCACCAAATGGCAGGGCCTGTCCCGCCTGGCACAGCTTTTGCAGGTGCCCGTGCAGCGGGTGATTGCCGCGGGCGACTACAACAACGACTTGGAAATGATCCAAAACGCGGGCGTGGGCGTGGCCGTGCAGAACGCGCTGCCGCAGGTGAAGGCCGCCGCAGATTATGTGACGCCCCACGACAACAACCACGACGCCGTGGCGGACATTGTGGAGAAGTTCCTTCTCCATTCCTGACGAAAACAAACAGAAAAGAGGGTTTTTATGAGCAAAGCGTATTTCATGGGCATTGATACCGGCACCAACTCCAGCAAGGGCGTGCTGATCGACAGCGAATGCAACATCATCGCCACCCATGCCACCGAGCACGCCATGACCAACCCCAAGCCCAACCATTTCGAGCATGACGCCGACAAGGACTGGTGGGGCGATTTCTGCACCATCAGCCGGGCGCTGCTGGAGAAATCCGGCGTGGACCCCAAAGACGTGAAGGCCGTGGGCGCCAGCGCCCTGGGCGCGGACTGCCTGCCCGTGGATGAGCAGTGCCGGCCGCTGCGCAAGGCCATTCTGTACGGCATCGACGCCCGCGCCACCGACGAGATGGCCCAGCTGACCGAGATGTACGGGGAAGAGCAGATCAAAAAATGGTATGGCCGCCCCCTGTGTTCCAGCGACGTAATGCCCAAGATCCTGTGGATCAAAAACAAGGAGCCGGAGGTCTACGCCAAGGCGCACAAATTCCTGACCGGGTCCAGCTTCATCACCGCCAAACTGACGGGTGAGTACGTGGTGGACCGGTTCCTGGGTCTGGCCAGCTTCAACCCGCTGTATGACCAGGAGACCTGGCAGCCCGTGCCCGAACTGTGTGCGCCCATCTGCCGTCCGGACCAGCTGGCCGTGGTGAAGGAAGCCAACGACATCGCGGGCTACGTCACCGCGCAGGCCGCCGCCGAGACCGGCCTGGCCGAGGGAACGCCCGTCATCACCGGCACCGATGACTCCGGCGCTGAGGCCATCAGCACCGGCGTGGTGGAACCGGGCAAAATGATGGTTCAGTTCGGCTCTTCCATTTACATGATCCTGGGCACCAAAGAGCTGGTGGACGACGACCGGCTGTGGCGCGAGCAGTTCATCGTGCCCGGTCTGTGCGATATTTCCGCCGGCACCAACGCCGCGGGCAGCCTGACCAAATGGTATCGGGACACCGTGTTCCCCGATGCGCTGGCTTTGGAAAAATCCGGCGGCCCCGACGCCTACGAGACCATGATGCAGGGCGTGGAGGACGTGCCCGTTGGTTCCGACGGTCTGGTGACCCTGCCCTATTTCGCAGGCGAGCGGACCCCCATCAATGACCCGGACGCCAAGGGTGTGCTGTTTGGCCTGACGCTGGCCCACACCCGTGCCCATATGTATCGCAGCGCGCTGGAGGCCGTGGGCTATTCGGTCAACCAGCAGATCAAGCTGATGGAGAGCCACGACAACGTGGTCATCGACCAGATCTTCGCAGTGGGCGGCGGCGTGAAGAACCCCGCCTGGATGCAGATCGTGGCGGATATCACCGGCAAGACCATCAGCACGCCGGCCGTGACCGTGGGCGCCAGCTTTGGCGACGCCATGATGGCGGCGCTGGGTGTGCATTACGACGGGTTTGAGAATTTTGCCAGCCTGACCAAGTTCATCAAGCCGGGCAAGAGCTATGAGCCCAACATGGAAAACCACGAAAAATATAAGAAGTTCCAAAGCATCTACGACCGCCTGTACGAGGCCACCAAGGATCTGGCCCACGAGCTGTCGGAGTAAGCTTCGCAAAACCGAAAACCGGCGCCTGAAAAAGGCGCCGGTTTTTTTTTACAAAAACGGGATTGTTCATGTATTGTCTTTTTCTTCTCCACATTTCTTTGACAAATTCATGGCATACTATAGAAAAAAGAAGGCGCAAAAAGCGCTTTTGCAAAGGAGTTTGGAATCGTGCCCTTTTTCTTTCTGCCGGACCGGTATTATATTTTGCTGGTCATTCCGGCCATGCTGGTGGCTTTGTGGGCGCAGATGCGCGTCAAAAGCACCTTTGCCCGGTACAGCTCCGTGAGCCTGTGCAGCGGGCTGACCGGCGCTCAGGCGGCCCGCCGCATTTTGGACGCCAACGGCCTTTCCGATGTGCGGGTGGAAGCGGTGCCCGGCAACCTCACCGACCACTACGACCCCACCCAGCGGGTGGTGCGCCTGTCGCAGGACGTGTATTATCGCAGCACGGTGGCCGCTGTGGGTGTGGCTGCCCATGAGACAGGCCATGCGGTGCAGCACGCCACAGGTTACGCGCCGCTGACCATTCGCAACGCCATCATCCCGCTGACCAACATCGGGTCCACCATTTCCATTCCGCTGGTGTTGCTGGGCTTTGTGCTGGGGTGGCAGCCGCTGGTCAGTTTCGGCATTCTGCTGTTCAGCCTGGTCACGGTGTTTCAGCTCATCACTCTTCCGGTGGAGTTCAATGCCAGCCGGCGCGCGCTGGCCACGCTGGACGCGTACCAGATGGTCACGCCCCAGGAGCACGACGGGGTGCGCAGCGTGCTGAGCGCCGCGGCCCTCACCTATGTGGCCGCGTTGATCGTCAGCCTGGCCAACCTGCTGCGGCTGATCCTCCTGTTCGGCGGCCGCCGGCGGGATTAAACGTTCTCTGAAAAACAAAACCGGGCGGGCATCCCATCAGGATGCCCGCCCGGTTTTGTTTCTTTGCGTCACAGGAAACGCCGGATGTCCACCGCCAGCGCCTGTTCCAGATGAATCAGCCGTTTGGCGATGTCCTTGGCCTGCTCGCTGGCGGCCGTATACTGATTCAGATATTTGTTCAGAGATTTGACGCCCATGTTGCAGCCGTCGGTGATCAGGTCGGCCACTGTGCGGTCCGAGTCTTCCATGGCCAGCTTCACGTTGGTTTTCACCCACGACATGCCCTTGGCAATGGGGTTGGGGTCCTTGCCTTCGTCGTGGTACTGGTTTAAAAGCGCCTGAATTTCTCCCTGCAATGTCAGGTGTTCTTCCTTGCACTGGGTCAAAAACTGCCGCAGCGTGTCGCTTTGCACATCGGGCAGAATGTCTGCAATGGACTGTGTGCCCATCTGCACGCCGGCGTCGCATTCCCGCAGCAGACGGATGGTGTCCTGTTCGATCATAAAAGGGCCTCCTTCGGGTGAGATACTTTTAGGATTCCCTTAAAATCGACGGTTATTCCCGCGCCAGCCCAAACAATGCCAGGTTCAGAACTTTTTGGGAGACATCCATCATACTGTGCACGTCGGTGGTCTCGTAGTTCTGAAGCAAAGAGGGGAAAACCGCTTCCAGACTTTCCAGATAGCGGGCCGCGTCTTCCCGGCTCAGGCCCGGGCGAAGGGGCAGCCGCGCCGCCACCGCCGCCAGAAACGCCCGGTTCTGCGCCGCCACCGGGGCGCGCAGGCGGGCAATGTCTTCCCGCAGCGGCACGGGCGTGCGCAGCATGGCGCTCTCGAAAACCGTCCGCTCCCGCTCGTGCTCCCGGAAAAAGAGTTCCCGGGCTGAAAAATAAAGCTGAATCGCCTGTTCCGCATCCTGCTGTTCCAGGGCGGCGCGGCGGCTTTCCAGATACTGCGCCAGCGCGCGGAAGGTGTGCTCCACACACAGAAGAAACAGGGCTTCCTTGCTGGTGTAATAATGATACATCATTCCCTTGGAGATGGCGTGGCGGGAACAGATGGCGTCCATGGTCACGTCTTCAAAAGGCTGTGTGCCGAACTCGTCCATGGCCGCCTCAAAAATTTTGGCCCGGCTGCGGGCCTGGCGTTCCTGCTGGGTCATGCCGGCACTTCCTTTCCGGTGCCGGGCAGTTCGCCCGCCCACTCGAAGCCTTTTTTCGCCATGAACACCGCAATGACCTCATTGATGACCGCGGCTGCCGCAATGGTCCCCTGCAGGATGGAAGCGCACTCGGGGGCGGGACCGCTCAGAACGGATACCGCGATACCGGTGAATACCAGCGACACGCCGGAGTGCGGCAGCAGGGTAAAGCCCAGAAAATTGCGCACGGTTTTGGGCGCACCGGTCACGGCGGCCCCCAGATAGGCCCCGCTGTACTTGCCCACAGCCCGCGCCAGAATGTACACGGCAGTATAGATCCCCGCGCCGAAAATCAGATGATAGTCCAGCGGCGCACCCAGGTTCAAAATGACCACGATCAGCCCCACCCCGATGACGGGATTCATCACACGCATGATGTTTTCCAGAAGAGCTTCGGGAATGCAGTTGGCAAATGCCGCGGAAAAGGACATGCCCAGCAGCATGAAGTTCAGCACAGGAACCGGCAGAAGCGCATTTACCAGCGCGCCCAGCCCGGCGGTGGCTGCAAGCAAGACCAGCATGGTACCAAAGGCCTGGCGCGGGGTCCGCGCGCGGCACATCCGGCGCCCGGCCAAAAAGCCCATCGCTCCGCCCAGCGGAACCGGAAGAAACACCAGCACCAGAATGCCTGCCACCGGAATCCCCACCGAGGAGATCTGCGCCGAAACCAGCGCCACCACTACAAAGAACACCGTGGCGCCCACCAGGTCATCCAGCGCGGCCATGGGCATGAGGGTGCGGGTCACCGGGCCGTTGGTCTTCAGCTCGTTCACAATGGAAAGCGAGGGCGCGGGCGCTGTGGCCAGCGCGATGCCGCCGAACAAAAACGCCAGATAGACCGGCACGCCCGTGATACGGAACACGCAGGCAAACACCAGGCTGACCACTGCAAAGGTGTCCAGCGATTCGGTCACGGTGGTGACCAGGATCTGCCGCCCGGCACTGCGCAGCTTTTTCCACAGCAGCTCGGTGCCGATCATCAGGCCCGCAACGCACTCCAAAAGGTGTTCCACACTGCCGAACCAGGCCGCGTCCAGCGTCTGCTGGTCCAGCAGGTTCAGAGCATGGGGCCCCAGCACCATCCCTGCGCTCAGCCAGCCCAGAATGGCGGGCATTTTCAGCTTTGAAGCCAGCTTGCCGGCTCCGAAGGCCAGAACCATGACCGCCAAAAGCCGCAGAATCTGTAAAAAAATCATCCGTTTCGCATCCTTTCAAAAAAACAGACGGAATCGTCTATAAACGAGTATGGCACGGATGCGCCGGGACATCTGTAAAAATTTTGTGAAGGTTTGTTCGCTTTACGAAAAGCCCCTTTTCATGGTACAATAACAATGATTATGCGCCCATTACGGCGCCTTTTGGAGGAACTTTATGTTAACAGTGACCGACGTCAGTCTTCAGTTTCAGGGCAGCACCCTGTATAAACACGTGGACCTCAAATTCGCGCCCGGCAACTGCTATGGCATCATCGGCGCCAACGGCGCGGGCAAATCAACGCTTCTGCGCATTTTGTCCGGCGCGCTGGAACCCACCACCGGCTCGGTGTCCATGGGGGCGGACGACCGCATGAGCGTGCTGGAGCAGGACCACTACAAGTACGATGAATACAGCGTGATGGACACGGTCATCATGGGCAACCGCAAGCTGTACGACATCATGAAAGAGAAAGAGGCCCTGTACGCCAAACCCGATTTCTCCGATGCCGACGGCGAGCGCGCCGCCGAGCTGGAAGGCGAATTCGCCGAGATGAACGGCTGGGACGCCGAGACCGAGGCCGACCAGCTTCTCAACGGCCTGGGCATCCCCATGGAGCTGCACTACGCCCCCATGTCTTCGCTGGACGGCCGCCAGAAGGTAAAGGTTCTGCTGGCCCAGGCACTGTTCGGTCAGCCCACCATCATTCTGCTGGACGAGCCCACCAACGGCCTGGACATCGACGCCATCGACTGGCTGGAGAACTTTCTCATCGATTATCCCTACACCATCATCGTGGTCAGCCATGACCGGCACTTCCTCAACGCCGTGTGCACCCACACCGTGGACATCGACTACAACAAGGTGCAGATGTACGCGGGCAACTACGACTTCTGGTATGAATCCAGCCAGCTGATGCAGCAGCTGATCCGCAACCAGAACAAGAAAAAAGAGGAGAAGATCCGGGAACTGCAGTCCTTTATTCAGCGGTTCTCGGCCAACAAATCCAAGTCCAAGCAGGCCACCAGCCGCAAGAAGATCCTGGATTCCATCGCGCTGGAAGAGATGCCTGCCTCCAGCCGGAAATATCCCTTTGTGGGCTTTTCGCCCGAGCGGGAGGCCGGCAAGGACATTCTGTTTGTGGAGGGCCTGACCAAGACCGTGGACGGCGTGAAAGTGCTGGACAACGTCAGCTTCATCGCCAACAAAAACGACAAGATCGCCCTGGTGGGAGACAATGAGGCCGGAAACACCGCCCTGATGAAGATTCTGATGGGCGAAATGGAGCCGGACGCCGGCAGCTTCAAGTGGGGCGTATCCACCAGCCAGAGCTACTTCCCGCAGGACAACTCCGCCTTTTTTGAAGGCTTTGAAGGCAACCTGATCGACTGGCTGCGCCAGTACAGCGAAGATCCCGCCGAGACCTTCCTGCGGGGCTTTCTGGGGCGGATGCTGTTCTCCGGCGACGAGGTGTACAAACCCGCCAAGGTGCTCAGCGGTGGTGAAAAGGTTCGCTGTATGCTCAGCCGCATGATGATGACCCATGCCAACGTGCTGGTGCTGGACCAGCCCACCAATCATCTGGATCTGGAGAGCATTCAGGCGCTGTCCAACGGGCTGGCCTCCTTCAAGGGCAACCTGCTGTTCTCCTCGCACGACCATCAGTTCATCGACGAGATCGCCAACCGCATCATCGAGATTCCTCTGGGCCAGCCGGGCTGTCTGGACCGGCCGGGCACGTATGAGGAGTTTTTGGAGTGGAAGCATTCCCGCCAGGCATAAGGAGGCTTTTTCGTGGACATTCGGTTGATCGGGCTGGATCTGGACGGAACGGTCTTTGATTCTTAAAAGCGCATTTCGCCCCGCACGCGCAGTGCCATCGCGGCGGCGTGTGCCCGGGGCGTGGCGGTCCTGCCTGCCACGGGGCGGCCCCGGGCGGGCCTGCCGGACGCGTTTGTGCAGATTCCCGGCGTGCGCTACGCCATTACCTCCAACGGCGGCGCCGTCTACGATCTGGCCGGCGGCCGCTGCATGGCGGTGGACCCGCTGCCCAAAGAGGACGCCCTGTGGGCGCTGGTGCGGGGCAGGGAGCTGGGCGGCCTGATCGACGTTTATGTGGAGGGGCGGGCCTACACGGGCGCCGCTACCTTTGAGGCGCTGGTGGCAGCGGCCCCGCCGGCCATGCGAACGTACTTTTCCACCACGCGCACCGTGGTGGAGGACCAGGTCCGCTGGCTGGAAGCCGAGACCCGGCCCGTGGAAAAACTGACCATGCTGTTCACAAACGAGGCTCTGCGCGACACGGCCTTCCGGGTGTATCAGGACAGCGGCCGGTTTGAAGTGACCAGCAGCATTCCCAACAATCTGGAGCTGAACGGCAAAGGTGTGGACAAGGGAAAGGCGCTGCTGACCCTGGCCGGTCTGCTGGGGCTGGACCGGTCTCAGGTGATGGCCTGTGGCGATTCCATCAACGATCTGGCCATGCTGCGGGCCGCGGGGCTGGGCGTGGCCATGGGCAACGCCGCCCCCGAAATTGCGGCGGCCGCCGACGTGCGCACCGCCTGCAACGATGAGGACGGTGTGGCCAAAGCCATTGAGCGGTATGTGCTGGGCCAAAAAGGAGAGGATTGAAATGGATGCGCGGGCTTTTTCCCGGGATGGATATCTGACCGATCAAAGCAGGCTGCGGGATGTGCCTTACGGGCGCTTTTCCTCGGCCCGGTCGGGCTGCGGATGGGTGGCGGCGTACAACATTCTGCACGCGGCCGGCTGGAATCCCAGCGCGGACCGGGTTCGCCGGGGGCTGGAAAAAGGGCTTTTGCTGGGCGGCGTGCTGGGCACCAACCTGTTCTTTCTGCTGGCGTGGCTGCGCTGTCAGGGACTGCGGCCCCGGCTGGCGCTGTCGCCTTTGACCGCCGCTTTGCGCATGCGCCGCTGCCCAGCGGGCTTTGTGTATTATTTCACCGGCCGGGGAATGCATTTCGCTGCGTTTGTACCGGCAGGTCAGGGTCGGTTCCGCTTTTTGAACGCGGTGTACGGCCGTCCGGTGGTGTGCACGCTGGACGAGTTCCGCCGCAGATATGCCCGGCTGTCCTGCTGCTTTTTGTTTACCGTTTCATGAAAAGAGCCCGGTCCCTGAGGGGGCCGGGCTTCGGTTTTACATCCATTTTCCCAGAATGCGGCGCATGGGGCGGGGCTCCGGGACATCCGGCATCGCGCCCTGAAACAGCGCGTCTGCACTGTTCAAAAGGCGGCCGACCGTCTCTTCGCCGCATGTTCGGCGCACGAGGTCCAGCGCTTGTCTCAGCCGGGGCGGCCGTCTGGCGGGGGAGTGCACGTCCGTGGCCAGCGTGTGGATCATTCCGTGGCGGATCATGCGCACCAGCAGGCGCTGCTGTTTCGTGCGCGCCAGCAGACCGGAAGCGTTCATCTGCGTGCAGACGCCCGCCTCAATCCAGTCGCAAAGCAGGTTGGGGTTTTCACGCACAAAGGCGTACCGCTCCACATGGGCGATCAGGGGGATGAACCCTTGCCGCGTCAACTGATGCAGCACATCGCCGGTGCCCTGAGGGAGGTAGGCGGGCGGAAATTCAATCAGCAGAAGCGGCGTGCCGGCCAGACACAAAGGGCGCGGGTCGGTCTCCGCCAGCTGGGAAGAGTAGAAAATCTCTGCCCCCGGCTTCAGCTGTGGGGGCTGCTCTTCCGCTTTCAGGGCCTGGGTCAGAAGGGCCAGCGCCTCGTCACGCCGGCGCAGAAATTCCTCAATCGTCTGCTCAAAGCGGAAGTGCGGCGTCAGCGCGATCCGGGTCACGCCGTCCGCCCTTTGGGCGCGCAGCAGCGCAAGGCTCATATCCAGGTTTTTCGCGCCGTCATCCACGCCGGGCAGGATGTGTGTGTGCAAGTCTGTCATAAAACCCCTTCGTTGAACGTGTTTTCTAAAAGAAGTTTGCCCCAGACAGGCGCCGTTATCCGCCGCTGCGCGGAAAGAAATGAAAACTCCCGGACGGGCCGCACCCGTCCGGGAGTTTTTTGTCAGCGCAAGAAATAGACCAGTTCGTCCTGCGGGGGCGTGGTGGGCGTCACCTGGGACGCGCGCAGCCAGGGGCCCTCGCCGCCGTAAATCTCGTGGCGTTTTACATCCAGTTCGGCCGTCACGTCCACCCAGCTGCGGTGGCGCAGCTGCGCGGCGTTGTCCGCCTCGCACAGCACGCCGATGAAGGAGATGTCCTCCGCACAGCAGGTCATGCCGAAGCGCCCGGCCACAAAACAGCCTTTGGGGGCGCGCTTGGTCTGGCACACATATGCCTTGAAATGAATGTGCTTGCCCCGGTACTTGTCCGGGTTTTCCATTGCATCCAGATACCAGATGCCGAAATCCTCGTCCCGCAGCTCGATCACCGGCGCTTTCAGGTCAAAGGGCAGCTCGTCCTCGATGTCGTCGGGCCGGATGCTGCCGTCGGTGTATTCGTAGATGATCTGCGCCCGGCGGTTGACCATCCGCACGGCCCGGTGCAGGTAGGTGCGGTCAGTTTTGTCGGTGCAGCGGTTGAAAATGACCACTTCCGGGTCCTGCAGTTTGTCCACGGCCAGCTGGCGCATGTTGTTCATGTAGGAGGGGAAGGTGGTGGAATCCGCCGTCAGCAGGATCTGATAAAATTCCCAGCCTTTGGGCAGCGCGTCGTACAGCGTCTGCAGATTCCACATGCCGTTGTACTCAATGATCACGCGGTCAATGCGCCGCTGCTTGGTCTGGCTTTCCAGAAACTCCCGGGTCAGGTCCTGTTCGTTTTCCACCGGGACGATGGTCACGTTGCCGCCTGCGAATTTCTTGGGTTCCAGTTCGATCTCGCCCTCTTCGCACAGAAGCAGCAGGGTCTTTTCCCCGGTGCAGAAATCCGGGTCTTCCAGCGTTTCCTGCAAAAAGGTGGTTTTGCCCGACTCCAAAAATCCCGTGAACAGATAAATGGGAATCGCCATGGTCATTCCTCCCTGCTGAACAGCGCGGCCAGCGCGCCGGTGTCCAGCCCGGCGCCGATCACGCACAGGCGGCCGGTGTAATCCGCCGCACCGGTGCGCACGTTCTGCTCGCCCGGCACATAGTCAAAGTGCAGCCAGGTGCCGTCCTCGGCGGGCACAATGCCCTTGGCACGCAGCACGCTGCCGTATTTGCCGGTGTCCAGCAGATCCAGCAGTGCGCACAGTTTTTCCTTGCTGTATTTGCGCGGTGACTCGGTGCCCCAGCTGGTGAACACCTCGTCTGCATGGTGGTGGCCCTCGTGGTCATGGCCGCACCCGCATTCGTCGTGATGATGCTCGTGGTCGTGGTCGTGGTGGTGCTCATGCTCATGGTCATGGTGGTGTTCATGCTCATGGTCGTGCTCGTGCTGGCAGGCTTCGCAGGTGCAGCCTTCCTCGTGGTGATGCTCGTGATGATGCTCCTCACGGGCAAGGGCCAGCAGCTCTTCCTGCAGGCTGTTTTTCTGCTCCATAGCCTCCAGCAGCTGGGCGCCGGTAAGCTGCGACCAGGGCGTGGTGACAATGGGCGCTTTCTCGTTGTGGGCGCGCAGCAGTTCCACCGCCGCGTTCAGCCGGTCCTCACTGATGGAGTCGGTGCGGCTGAGGATGATGGCGCTGGCATGCTCGATCTGGTTGTTGTAAAACTCGCCGAAGTTCTTCATATACAGGCGGCACTTGCTCGCGTCCGCCACAGTGACAAAGCCGGCCAGCTCCACGTCCGCATGCAGGTTCTGCACCGCGCGGATCACGTCGCTGAGCTTGCCCACGCCCGACGGCTCGATGAGAATGCGGTCGGGATGGTATTCTTCCAGCACTTTCTCCAGCGCTTTGCCGAAATCGCCCACCAGGCTGCAGCAGATGCAGCCGGAGTTCATCTCGGTCACCTGAATGCCCGCCTCTTTCATGAAGCCGCCGTCAATGCCGATCTCGCCAAACTCGTTTTCGATCAGCACCAGTTTTTCGCCCTGGTACCCGTCGGCGATCAGCTTTTTGATCAGCGTGGTTTTACCCGCGCCCAAAAATCCGGAAAAAATTGTAATTTTGGTCATACTTACGTTCCTTTCTTTGATAAAAAAACGCCGCAGCCCCGCTGCGGCAAACCTGTTCAGCCCCGGCAGCCAAGGTCATCCCAATCCTGAAAATCCTCCGCACAGGCGATTTTCAGAGGGTCCAGCACCCTTTCGGGGGCCGAGGACGCACCGGCCGCGTCCACGGGATTGGCGTTGGGGCCCTGATCGGGCTGATTGTGGGAAGACAGAAGATCGGCCAGCGGATCGTCCTGCTGCGGTGCGGCAGGGGTCGGTTTGCCGGCGCGAAGTTTGCGCCGAACCGCCAGCGCACCCGCTGCAAAGGCGCACAAAAGCCCCGCGCCCAGGGCAATGGCCGTTTGCCGTCGATTCATATTCCTTCGCCTCGCTTTCTCAAGGGAAAACGGCCCCGGCTCATGCCGAGACCGTTCTTATTATATAACACAGCAGTCAAAAGATGCAAGCGCCGAACCGCGTTTGTCCGTCACAAGAAACCGGACGCCGTCCTTCCGCTGAACGGTCAGAGGGGCAGCGTCCTGCGTTTGCACCGGCGCGGCGGTGTGCGCCAGGTTCTGCAGCACCAGGTCGGCGGCGCAGGCCGTGGAATAGCCGGTCAGCATCAGCAGCGCCGTCAGGATCACCGTCTGTGCCGCCCGCCGGGGCCGGGGCGTCCGCAGACATACCAGCGCCGCAGGTACCAGCGTAAAGGCGGCCCACAGCCACGGGAAGGCGCGGCTGTCCTCCGCAAACAAAAAGCGGTCCATGGCAGCGGGCGCCATCGCCGACAGCAAAACCGCGGGCAGAGCCAGCAGCGGGTAGGGCAGCAGCGCGTGCATGGCCTTCCAGGCGGGGGTGGCCTCCTGCAACCCGCCCAGGGCGGTCACCGGCGCAAACACAACCAGGCAGACCATCAGCGGCAGGGGGGGCGGCGCCCATCCAGAGCACCGCGTCTCCCAGCTGCAGCCCGCCCAGGGCAAACAGAGCAGGCGGCAGAAGGCAGCCGGCCCACAGGGCGGCCAGGGCCAGCGCCAGAGACACCCGCGCGGCGTTCAGATGCAGATGCATGCGGCTGCGAAAGGCGTTCCTCCAGCACTGCACAGAGCGGCCGGCGACGGGCGGCGCGACCAGCTGGATGGGGATCTGCCGCGCTTCGGCCCAGTTTCGCACCCGCTGAAATTGGCACATTCCGCTGCGGGCGGTGAAAAAGACGCGCCCGTCCTCCCCCAGCAGCGCCAGACTGCGCCCCGGGCAGCTGCGCACCGAGACGATCTGTTGGACGGTCCGCTCCTGCCGGCGGCCCCACAGGTCAAAGCGCAGCAGCGTGCCGCCGGACAAAAAGAACAGCGCCCGGTTTCGCCGGTCCAGCAGGGCCAGCGCGCCCAGTGCCGTCAGCAACAGGCCGGCCGCCGCCCAATATCCGGCGCTCAGCCCCTGCCGGGCGGACCACACCCCCATCCCCAGCAGGGCCAGGCCCAGGGGCCAGCAGAAAAAGGCGGGCACCAGAGCGCTGTCCCGGCGGCGCACCCCGGCGGAAAACGTGACCTCCCGGGGCGGGCGCACCGGGAGAAACAGCAGGCCCAGCCCGGTCAGCGCCGCCCCGAACAGGGCCAGCCCCGCCAGCGCGCACAGAAGGATCACCATGCCGGAAACCAGGCAGGCCCGGTTGCCCGGAGCCCGGGCAGCCTGGTCTACGTCCGGCTCATGGGCGTAGCGGGAGAGGGGGTCCGTCTCCAGCTTCTGACCGCAGGCCGGGCAGCAGCAGGCGTAGCGCAGCGCGGTGGTGGTGTGAGGCATTCGGGGCAGGGCGGCGTGGCAGTGGGGGCAGACCCAGTGCTCTGCCAGAATGTGAATGGTCCGGTTCGCCCGCCAGGGCACCGTGCCCACCAGCGCAAGGATCATGGCCATGGCGAGGATGCTCTGTCCGCTGAGGACCAGCGCCGCCAGCAGCACGGCCTCGGCCGCCGCCAGCACCGTCAGGACCTGGCGGTCCAGCTTCTTCAGCGCGGCCGCGGTGGCCCGGTAGGTGGGGTTGCAGGCGCACCGCTCCTCTCGGGTGTGGGGCTCGACGGGACCGCCCTCCTCCAGGCATTGGGCGAACAGCGCCACCGCCGTGCACAGCGAGGACGAATCGGCCATGCGCAGGTTGCGGTACACATCGCCCAGAAAGAGCACACGGTCCCCCGCGGCGCGCACTTCGCCGCAGGCCGACTGTACCCGCAGACCGTCTTCTTCCCAGGTGACGGAACAGTGGGGCGCCTGGGTTTTCAGGCGCTCGGCCAGTGCTTTTAAATCGTTCATGTTCACTCCTCCCCGCTTATGCCACCATTGTAAAACATGCTGCCCGCAGATGCAAGAAAGTGTGGTTTGACGAACGCAAAAGAGCGTGCTATGATGAAAAAAACGACCCGTGGAAGTCGAAAATTTCTATCACAGGAGGTTGAACCCATGAGACTGGAAGGCAAGATCGCGCTGGTCACCGGCGCGGCCAGCGGCATTGGCCGGCAGACGGCCATCACCTTCGCGCGGGAGGGCGCGCAGGTGTTTTTGTGCGACATCAACGAAGAGGGCCTGCAACAGGTCAAGGCGGAGATCAAGGCAGGCGGCGGGCGCGCCACGGCGCTGAAGCTGGACGTGACCGATGAGGAGAACTGGAAACGCGTGGCCCAAGCCGTGCGGGAGAGCTGCGGCAAGCTGAATGTGTTCTTCAACAACGCGGGCATTCTCATCGTCAAGCCCATCGAGGAGCTTTCGCTGGATGAGTGGAACCGCGAAATGGCCATCAACAGCACCGGCCCGTTCCTGGGCATCAAATATCTGGCGCCGCTGCTCGTGGCCAGCGGAAACGCCTCCATCATCAACACCTCGTCCGACGCAGCCACCTTCGGGTTTGTGAACCATGCGGCCTACGGCGCCAGCAGGGCGGCCATCGCCATGCTCAGCCAGGTGGCGGCGGCGGAGTACCGCAACAAAAACGTGCGCTCCAACTCCATCCACCCGGCCAGCTGCGCCACCAACATGCTGCTGCGGGACGATGAGGACATCCGCAAAAATCCGGGATACTTCACCCCCATGGGCCGCATTCTGGAACCGCAGGACATCGCAAATCTGGTGCTGTTCCTGGCCAGCGACGAGTCCGCCAACATCACGGGCGCCAAGTTCGCCATCGACGGCGGCGAAACCGGTTTTTCCATCGGCATGCCCCTGGAGACAAAATAAAACAAAAAGGAGACGGACCCGCGGGTCCGTCTCCTTTTTTCAGCCGCGGCTGGCCGTGGCGATCAGATATTTGTAAATTTGCGGGCGGTACTTTTCGTACAGGCCCAGCTGCTCATACAGTGCCTTATAGTAGGGGAACAGGGTGGTTTTTGTTTTGACCACGCTGATGAGGTCGATCTGGGAATTGGTGATGCTGGTCCGGTTTTTCACATAGTAGTACACCGGCGCGTCCAGCGCCGCGAAGCGCTGTGCGTAGCGAATGTACTCCAGATTGAACAGAAAATCCTCGCTCCAGTTCAGTTCCTCGTGGCAGCGGATGTGGTTTTCCTGCAAAACGGAAGCGCGGTACAGTTTGTTCCACAGAACGCCGTAGTAAAAACTGGCCGGCTCTTCCATCAGCTGCCGGGCAAAGTCCAGCTGGTCCATGACTCCCGTGTCCTGCAGAAAGCCGTGTACCGTGATCTTTTCCGCCTTCACCCGGTAGTAGCGGGCCACTACCAGATCGCAGTCGTCCGCCAGCGCCCGAGCCACCAGCTTTTCGGTGGCGTCCGGCGGAAGGTAATCGTCGCTGTCCAGAAACTGCACAAAATCACCTTTGGCCGCGTCCAGCGCGTCGTTGCGCGCGGCGGACACACCCTCGTTTTTCTTGTCCAGCACATGAATGCGCCCGTCCACCCGTTCATACATGCGGCAAATGGGGCCGGATGTGTCGCTGGAACCGTCGTTCACCAGCAAAAGCTCCCAGTTTTCATAGCTTTGCTTTCGCACGCTTTCAATGCAGCGGGCCAGGTCCGGCGCCGCATTGTACACCGGGACAATGATGGAGACAAGGGGATTGGTCACACAAAAACCTCCTTTGGTCTGTTTTCAAAAATCCATTTCATCATAAAATGATTAGAAAATACTATTTGTAATTTTCTGTCTGCTGCCAGAACTTCTCGCACAAAGCCTGCAGCTGCGACGCGGAAAGGTCCGGGTCCCCATCCAGTGCGGTGCGCAGCGTGCGGATCAGGCGGTCAGCCGCCTCCTCGCCGCCCCGGCGGGCTGCTTCGCGCTGGGTCTCCAGCACATCGGGCAGCGCGCCGTCGCCGGGGGGAATGGCCGCCTCCAGTTCTTTGCGCAGCAGCTTTGTGTAAAAGGGGGCCTTGCCGCCGCTGCACACGCCCACCACCACATCGCCCCGCCGCACCAGCGCGGGAAAGTAAAAGGTGCAGGCACGGGCATCGTCGGCCGTGTTCACGGGGATGCCACGGGTGCGGGCCTCGTCGCTCACCCGAAGGTTCAGGGCCCGGTCGCCGGCTGCGGCAATCACCAGTGCCCAGGGCGTTTCCCACAGCCACGGTTCGCCGCCGGTCAGCGCGGCGGTGCGGCAGACAGCGTTCAGCGTCTCCCAGCCGGGGCAGAAAGCGGCCGCGGCCGCGGTGATGCGGCACCCGAAAGCGGACAGGCTGCGGGCTTTGCGCAGGGCCACGGCCCCGCCGCCCACAATGAGCACGTCCCGGTCCGCAAGGGATACAAACAGAGGAAAGTACGGCATACAGACCCTCCTTGGTCGGTCGTCACAGAGAGGTTTCGTTCAGCGCCTGCGCACTGTTCCACAGCCGGCTGTACACGCCGCCTTTGGCCAGCAGCTGGGCGTGGGTGCCCTCTTCCTCGATGCCCGTTCCGCCCAGCACCAGAATGCGGTCCGCGCTTTGAATGGTGGTCAGCCGGTGGGCAATGGTCAGCGTGGTGCGGCCTTTGGCCAGCCGGGCCAGGCTCTGGGTCACGGCGAATTCGCTCTCGTTGTCCAGGGCGCTGGTGGCCTCGTCCAGAATCAGCACCGGCGGATTTTTCAAAAACACCCGCGCAATGGAAATGCGCTGCTTCTGCCCGCCGGACAGCTTCACGCCGCGCTCGCCCACGTATGTATCGTATCCGTCGTGCAAAGCGGTGATGAACTCGTGGGCGCCCGCCAGCCGGGCCGCCTGGATCACTTCGTCCCGGGTGGCGTCGGGCCGCCCGTAGGCGATGTTCTCATACACCGACCCGCTGAACAGATAGACGTCCTGCTGCACGATGCCCACGGCACGGCGCAGCGACTGCAGCGTCACGGACCGGATGTCCTGGCCGTCCAGCAGAATGCGGCCGTCGGTGGGATCATAAAAACGGGGGATCAGGTTGCACAGCGTGGTCTTTCCGCTGCCGGAAGGGCCCACCAGCGCAATTTTTTCGCCGGCGCGCACATGCAGGTCAATGTGGTGCAGCACCTTGTTGTGGTCGTCGGGATATTCGAAGCTCACATCTTCAAACCGGATGTCGCCCTTCACGTTCTGCAGGGGAACCGCCCCCGGCTCGTCCAGAATGTCCACGTCCGCGTCCATGATCTCGCAGAAGCGCTCCACCCCGGTCAGGCCCCGGTAGAACTGCTCGGTAAATTCGATGATGCGGCGCACGGTGGTCAGCAGCGTGGTCACGTACATCATGTAGGCCACCAGGTCGCCGGGCTGGATGCGGCCCGCCCGCATGAAAAAGCTGCCCGCCACCAGCACCACCAGATAGATCAGGCCGTCAAACAGGCGGGTAGTGGTGTTGAATGCGCTCATCCAGTGGTAGGTCTCCCGCTTGATGTTCAGAAAACGGGAGTTGTCCTGCTCGAATTTTTGTTTTTCCACCTCTTCGCCGGAAAAGGCCTTTACCACCCGTTCGCCCAGCAGCGTGTCCTCGATGCGGGCGTTCAATTCGCCGATCTGGCGGCGCTGCTTTTGAAACACGTCCTTCATCCGGTGGTTGAAAAAGGCGCAGCACACCGCCATCACCGGGATCAGCGCAAAGACGATACACGTCAAAAGCAGATTGGCCCGGGACAGGATCACAAAGGAGATGGACACCTTCAAAGCGGCGATGAAAAACTCCTCGGGGCAGTGGTGGGCGAACTCGGTCACATCAAACAGGTCGTTGGTGATGCGCCCCATGATCTGGCCCACCTTGGTGTTGGCAAAATACGCGTCGGACAGCTTCTGCAAATGGCTGAAGGCGTCCCGCCGCATATCCGTTTCAATGCGCGCGCCCATCACGTGGCCGGTGTTGGCCATGAAGTAGTTGGCCGCCGCATCCACCAGGCGCAGCACGCCGTATAAAGCGCCCATCCGCACAATGAAGCCCACCGTCAGCCCGGCGGGGTTTTCGGCGCCCATGTTGGTCACGGTGCGCACCATCAGCGGCAGCACCAGCTCGCAGATGCAGGTCAGGGCCGCACAGAACAAATCAAACAGCAAAATGCCCTTATACCGCAGAAGATAGGGCATAAAACGGCGCAGGGGCGCTGGTTTTGTAGACATGATCGCTCCTCCTCAAGACAGGACAAATCTGCCGCGGGCGGTGTGTGCCCACGGCAGATGCATCAGTTCTTTCCGAATTCGTCCAGCAGGCGCTGGCGTTCGTCCCAAAGCTTCTGGGACAGGTCCACATAGTACCCGTGGGGATTTTCAAACCGCGTGACCTCGTCCCACAGCGTCTCCACCTGGGCGGCGCAATAGGCGCGGATGTCAGGCAGGGCGGGGCTCTCGTACACGCGCTTGCCGTCCTTGTAGATCAGGGTGTTCAGCTTTTTGGCATGTACGTTCTGGAAGGTGCGTTTTTTCCAGGTTTGCACCGGGTCAAACAGGGTGATGCCGCCGGACACGTCCACCTCTTCGTTGTACATGGTAATGTAGTCGGCCATGGCTTTGCCGGTCTCGTTGTCGTAGATGCGGTACAGATTTTTCAGGTGCGGAGTGGTGATCTTCTCCACCGATTCGCTGATCTTGATCTTCGGGGTGTACACGTCGCCGTCCTTCACGGCGGCCAGCTTGTACACGCCGCCGAACACCGGCGTGGATTTGGAGGTGATCAGGTTCTCGCCAATGCCGAAGGAATCGATCAGCGCGCCCTGCACCAGAAGGTCCCGCACAATGTACTCGTCCAGCGAGTTGGAAGCGCAGATGCCGCAGTCCGGGTAGCCGGCTTCGTCCAGCATGCGGCGCGCCCGCTTGGACAGATAGGCGATGTCGCCGGAGTCGATGCGCACGCCCTTGGGCCGCTTGCCCATGGGTGCCAGCACTTCGTTGAACACCCGAATGGCGTTGGGAATGCCGCTGCGGGTCACGTTGTAAGTGTCCACCAGCAGGGTGCAGTTGTCGGGGTACAGCTCCGCATAGCGCTTGAAGGCCTCGAACTCCGAGGGGAACATCTGCACCCAGCTGTGGGCCATGGTGCCCAGTGCGGGAATGCCGTACTGGCGGTCCGCCATGACGCAGGCCGTGCCCACCACGCCGCCGATGTACGCGGCCCGGGCGCCCAGTACCGCCGCGTCGTATCCCTGGGCCCGGCGGGAGCCGAACTCCATGATGGGGCGGCCTTTGGCGGCCCGCACGATGCGGTTGGTCTTGGTGCAGATCAGGCTCTGGTGATTGAAGGTGACCAGCAGCAGCGCTTCGATCAGCTGTGCTTCAATGGCCGGGCCCTCCACAATGACGATGGGTTCGCCCGGGAAGATGGGCGTGCCCTCTTCCACCGCCCAGATGGTGCAGTGGAACTGGAAATTCCGCAGGTAGTCCAAGAAGCGCTGGGAAAAACAGCCCTTGCTCTGCAGATAGGCGATGTCCTCGTCGGAGAAGTGCAGATTGTCGATGATCTGGCAGAACTGCTCCAGTCCGGCCGCGATGGCAAAGCCGCCATCGTCGGGAATTTTGCGGAAGAACATGTCAAACACGCCGACCTTGTCGGCGTAGCCCTCCTCAAAATAGCCCGCGGCCATGGTCAGCTCGTAAAAATCCATCAAAAGGGTAAGGTTGCGCTCCTGGTTGATATTGGTCATAAATGATCCCGGCTTTCTTTCAGTTTGGGTGTATTGTTCCGCCCGCGGGCGGTTGGTCACGGTTTGCGCGGTCCGCGCTGGTCCCGGCGGCGGGCACGGCGCTCGGCCTCTTTCTTGTTCACATACCAGAACAGCAGTCCGTATCCGGTGAAGAACAGCACCGTCAGCACCGCAACCACTTTCACGTACGTGCTGGTCAGCGCGCTTTTCACAAGGGCCAGTCCGTACAGAAACAGGCTGCGGCTCACGTCCTGCCCGGCCACCAGATCCACGGTGCCGATCACCTGCCCCGACAGGCTCAGCGTCAGGGTGCCCACTTTGTCGCCCTGGGACAGGGGCGCGTCCACTCCGTCGGCAGGCACGTCGAAGGAATATTCCATCAGATCGCCGCTGTCGTTGGGCAGAATGGTCTTCATGTCGCTGGCGGGGTACAGCTTCAGCGAGGACACGTCAGCGGAGTAATTCACCCTCACTTCGGTGATGGGAACGTCCGTCTCCAGCGCGGGGCGCACGGAGAAATTGTCAAACACCCAGTCGTACAGCGCGGCGGTGTCGTGAAAACTGTAGGCGTACCCGTCTTCGGCCGCGTCCCAGGGGCAGCCAAGAACCACGGCGATGAAGCTCTCTCCGTTGTCGTTCACCGCAGCGGAGACAAAGTTGCGCCCGGCCGCGTAGGTGGAGCCGGTCTTGATGCCTTTGATATAGCTGCGGTAAACCCCCGACGAGGGCTGGATCATCCGGTTGGTGGTGGTGATGAAGTAAGCCGCGTCCGGATTCTGCTCCGGGTAGGCGGCCGTGGAGTGCTTGGCGTTGTCCGTGAAGGGCATCCAGTACAGCGAGGTGCCGCACACCGTGCGGAAAATTTCATGCTTCCAGCACTCCTGGGCAATCAAAAACAAATCGTGGGCCGTGGAGTAGTTGCCGCCGTCCATGTCCACCAGACCGTTGGTGCTGGTGAACTGGGTGTTGATGCAGCCCAGCTCCTTGGCGCGGGCATTCATCATGGCGTAAAAGTTGTTCAGGTTTCCGCCGCTGAGATAATAGCCCACGGCCTCGGCGGCCTCGTTGGCACTGGGCAGCATCATGGCGTACAGCATGTCCAGCGCCCGGACCGTTTCGCCGGGCTGAATGTCCGCGGTGGAAGAGCCCTCTTCGATGATGGCGCCCGTGTACAAAGAGCGCTCGGCCGTGATCATGGTGTTCTCCAGATCCTCCACCTGTTCCATCAGAAGAAGGGCGGTCATCATTTTGGTCAGGCTGGCAATGCTGCGGGGCGTGTCGGCGTCTTTCTCATACACCACAATGCCCGTGTCCAGATTGACAAGATAGACCTCGGCTGCCGTCAGGCTCACGGTCTCGGGCAGCTCAAAGCCCGCGGCCATGGCGGGCGACGCGCAGACCACGACCAGCAGCACCAGGGCGGCAAAGCAGGCGGCGCATTTTTTCATATGGCATTTCCTCGCAAAAAATGTTAGAATGAACGCAGAATCAAGTGTAAAGTTCCTGCGGCCTGCCAAAAAGGGCATATAATTAAAAGTATTATAGCAGGATTCACAGGAAATGAAAAGTTTTTTGGCGTTGTGCAGGCGCACCGCCGGAAAGGATGGCACTATGGAAATCAAACGAAACGGCACCAACGGCCGCCGCGCGCTGAGCGTGGCGTATGGCGATCTGCTGTATACCAGCGGCATCACCACCACCGATCTTGCGGGGGACATCACCGCGCAGACCCAGGACGTTCTCAAACAGCTGGACGACATTCTGTGCCGCGGCGGCATAGAGCGCAGCCGCGTGATCAGCGCCACCATCACCCTGGCGGACATGGCGGATTACGGCGCGTTCAACGCCGTGTGGGACCAGTGGGTCGCAGACGGGTTCGAGCCTGTGCGCAGCGTGACCGAGGGGCGTTTGGCCGTGCCGGAATACAAGGTGAAAATCTCGCTGATCGCCGCGCTGCGGTAACGGAAAAGGAGGCGGCTCTATGAAGCAGTACGTCATGGCGCTGGACCAGGGTACCACCTCCAGCCGGGCGGTGATTTTTGACGACGCGCAGAACATTGTGGGCATCGCGCAGAAGGAATATGCACAGATCTATCCCCGCGAGGGCTGGGTGGAACACGATCCCATGGAAATTTATGCCAGCCAGTACGGCGTGATGACCGAGGTGCTGGCCCGCAGCGGCCTGTCCGCCAAGGACATCGCCGCCATCGGCATCACCAACCAGCGCGAGACCACCATCGTGTGGGAAAAGAGCACCGGCCGCCCGGTGTACAACGCCATCGTGTGGCAGTGCCGCCGCACCGCAGGCCTGTGCGAGGAGCTGGAGCGCCAGGGAAAAAGCGAGGCCATCAAGCAGAAGACAGGCCTGCTCATCGACGCCTATTTCAGCGCCACCAAAATCAAATGGATTCTGGACAATGTGCCCGGCGCCCGGGAAAAGGCCCGGCAGGGCGAACTGCTGTTCGGCACCGTGGACACCTGGCTGATTTGGAAACTTACGGACGGCCATGTGCACGTCACCGACGTGACCAACGCGTCCCGCACCATGCTGTTCAACATCCACACCCTGCAGTGGGACCCGGAGATCTGCTCCTGGCTGGACATCCCCATGGAGATGCTGCCCGAAGTGCGGGCCTCCAGCTGTGTGTACGGCTATGTGGAGATGGGCGGCGCCAAAGTGCCGCTGGCGGGCGCCGCCGGCGACCAGCAGGCCGCGCTGTTCGGCCAGGCCTGCTTTGAGCGGGGCGAAGCCAAGAATACGTACGGCACCGGCTGCTTCCTTCTGATGAACACCGGGGACCAGCCTGTGGAGAGCAAAAACGGCCTGCTGACCACCGTGGCCATCGGCCTGGATGGCAAGGTGCGCTATGCGCTGGAAGGAAGCGTGTTTGTGGGCGGCGCGGTCATTCAGTGGCTGCGGGACGAGATGCGCCTGATCAACGAGAGCGCCGACAGCGAGTATTTTGCGGGAAAGGTGAAGGACTGCGCGGGCGTGTATGTGGTGCCCGCCTTCACGGGCCTGGGCGCGCCTTATTGGGACATGTACGCCCGGGGCGCCATTGTGGGCCTGACCCGCGGCGTGAACCGGAACCACATCATCCGGGCGGCGCTGGAGAGCATCGCCTATCAGACCCGGGACGTGCTGGAGGCCATGCAGGCCGACTGCGGCGCCCGGTTTGCCGCGCTGAAAGTGGACGGCGGCGCTTCGGCCAACAATCTGCTGATGCAGTTCCAGGCGGACATCACCGGCATGGCGGTGGAGCGCCCCAAAGTGCGGGAGACCACCGCCCTGGGCGCCGCGTACCTGGCGGGGCTGGCCGTGGGCGTGTGGAAGGATCTGGACGAGATCCGCGGCCGATGGACGCTGGACCGCGCGTTCCAGCCTCAGATGGAGCCCGAGACCGCCGCCCGCAAGGTGGCCGGCTGGGAAAAAGCGGTGGGCCGCGCCCGGAACTGGACCGCACCGGAATAAACGGTACATTCAAAGCAAAAAGCGCCCTGACCCGATGCGGTCAGGGCGCTTTTTTCGGTTCCTCCGGCGCGCGGCAAAGCTCGTTGATGCTGGTGTTCAATGCCTGTGCCAGCAGCGCCAGTTCGATGTCTGTGACAAAACGTTCGCCGGTCTCAATGCGGCGGATCATGTGGTGGTCCACGTCGTATCCCATCACCTGAAGGCGCGCCGCCAGCCCCCGCTGTGAAAGGCGAGGCGTTTTGGAAAGTCGGATGCGGCGCACATTGGCACCGCAGAGATTGTTGGTTCCGTCATCCGCTTTGATCTTGAACACATCGGCCTCCCGTTCAAATTGGTAAATACTGTTCAACATTCATTATTTTATGTTAGAATGGAGACAATATTGGTAAACACTGTTCAACATGAACAAGTATTTTAACAAAAGGAAAAGGAGAAGCAAAGTGAACAACGCGACCGATTTGAAAGCCAGGCGTATTTACGAATTGCTGTTGGGAATGTACGATCTCAGGAACTATTTTCCGCCGGAAGCAAAGGAAGTAGAGAGCTTGTTCCAACCGGGCAGCGAGTGTTCGGCGCTGCTGGAGCAGGCCTATGCCGCCCGGCGCCGTCTGGGCAGGCGCCTTGGCACCGGCGAAGAGGACGCGGATCTGCTGCAGCTGGTGGAATGTTATGAGGAGCTGGGGGAAAAAGTTGCCTTCAAAATGTACGAATACGGGTGCGGAAAGACTCAGTGAAGAATAAAGAGGCTGCGGTCATCGGACCGCGGCCTCTTGGCGTTTTCGGGGCGGAAAAGGGCCCGCCCGGGCTGTTTTTTGAAAAATCTTCCGTTCTCTGGCGCAAAAAACGCGTTGTCTGCATGTACTGATAATAAACGGAAGGAGGGCCGGACATGGAAATCTTGCGTGCGGAAAACGTAAGTGAAAAATATCAGGCGGAAAACGGCGAGATCAATGCCTTTGAATCCGTCAGCTTCGGGGTGGAAAAAGGGGAGTTCCTCAGCATCGTCGGGCCGTCCGGCTGCGGCAAAAGTACGCTTTTGTCGGTCATTGCCGGGCTGGTAAAGCCCACGGGCGGCCGGGTGCTGGTAGAGGGCGAGGTGGTGACGGGCACATCGCCCCATGTGGGATACATGCTGCAGCGCGACAATCTTCTGGAATGGCGCACCATTCTGGACAACGTTCTGTTCGGGCTGGAGATCCAGCAGGCAAAAACGCCCGAAAATGTGCAGCGGGCCGTGCGGCTTTTGGAGACCTACGGCCTGGCGGAATTTGTGGAAAAATATCCGCGGCAGCTGTCGGGCGGCATGCGCCAGCGCGTCGCGCTGATCCGCACGCTGGCGGCAGGACCGGACATTCTGCTGCTGGACGAGGCGTTTTCAGCCCTGGACTATCAGACACGGCTGACCGTCACCGACGATGTGTACGCCATTTTGAAAAAGGAAGGCGTCACCACACTGATGGTCACCCACGATATTCCCGAGAGCATCAGCATGGGCGACCGGGTCATGATCCTGTCTGCACGGCCCGCCCGGGTGCAGGACATTCTGCCCATCGACTTCGGGCCGCAGCGCACGCCCCTGGGCTGCCGCTCGCATCCGAATTTCGCCAAATACTTTGACTACATATGGAAAGAGCTGAGCCAAAATGAGACAACATGAAACCGGGGTATCCCGCGAGCGCGCGGAGTACCTCAGCCGCCGCCGTCGCCGCAAACGGCGGGTACTCGGCTGCCAAATCGGCATACTGGCGGCGTTTTTCCTTCTGTGGGAAGGGCTGGCCCGGGTGGGCATCATCGACAGTTTCATCCTCAGTCAGCCCACACGAATTCTGGAGACCCTTTTGAACATGTCCCAAAACCATCTGCTGGTGCACATCGGCGTCACTCTGTACGAGACGCTGACGGGCTTTTTGCTGGGCGTGATACTGGGGCTCGTCATCGCGGTGGTGCTGTGGTGGTCGGGTTTTGCCTCCAGTGTGGCGGAACCGTACCTGGTGGTGCTCAACAGCCTGCCCAACATCGCTCTGGGGCCGGTCATCATTCTGATCGCCGGGGCAGGCACCCGGGCGGTCATCTTCATGGCACTGGCCATTTCGCTGGTGGTCACGGTGTTGGAAATGCTGGCCGGCTTCCGCTCCACCGACCCGGAACTGATCAAAATGGCCCGCACGTTCGGGGCTTCCAAACGGCAGATCTTTGCAAAAATCGTGCTGCCTGCCAACCTGAGCACCCTGTTCAATTCGCTGAAGATCAACATCGGCCTGTCGCTGGTGGGGGTGATCGCCGGCGAGTTCCTGGTCAGCAAAGCGGGCCTGGGCTACCTGATCGTCTACGGCGGGCAGGTGTTCCAGCTGGATCTGGTCATGTCCAGCGTTCTGATTTTGGCAGTGCTGGCCGCGCTGATGTACGAAAGCGTGGTGCTGGCCCAGCGCCTGGCGGAACGCCGCTGGGGCCGCGGCGCTTAACGGTCAGTCAAAATATTCGTCCGCGGGGTCAAAGGCGGGGATGGGAATGTTGATGACCTTCAGCTGCCCCACCGCGCGGTGGCGGCAGCCCGGGCGGATGTACACGGCGTCAAAGGGTTTGACCGGGACCTGTTCGCCGTCCAGCTCCATGTGGCCGGTCCCCTCCAGAATCAGATAGATCTCGGTGTGGTGCACATGGTAGTGAACGCGGGAATCCTGCTTGATCTCCACGCAGTGAAGCGAGGCGGCGCTTCCCGGCAGGTCGGCAAAGGCGCGGCGGGCGGACCCGCAGGGACACGGGGTGGGAGAAATGTCCAGAAGAGAAGTTTTTTCATAGCGCTTTTCCATGGTCGTTGCACTCCTTCCAAAAGTTCCTATCTTCAGTATAGCGAAAAAACAGGCGTTGAAAAGGGGCAAAAGGCCCCATTCAAGCGACAGAGGCGGCGTGTGCCGTTCTGCATACATAGAAAGGATAGGTGTACAGTCTATGAGAAACAAAATGATTTCCCTGACCCTGACGGCGGTTCTGTGCCTGGGCGCCCTGACGGGCTGCGGGCGCAGCGAGGCTTCGCTGGAGAAAGTCACGGTGTGTGAGGTGACGCATTCCATCTTTTACGCACCCCAGTACGCGGCCATGGCGCTGGGCTTCTTTGAGGAGGAAGGCCTGGACGTGGAGCTGTCCAACGGAGGCGGCGCCGACAAGGTGATGAGCGCGGTGCTCTCCGGCAGCATCGACATCGGTTTTGCAGGGCCGGAGGCCAGCATCTACGTATACAACGAGGGCAAAGAGGACTTCACCCAGGTGTTCGCCCAGATGACAAAGCGGGACGGCAGTTTTCTGGTGGCCCGCCAGCCGGACGACGCCTTCACCTGGGACCAAGTGAAGGGCGCGCACATCCTGCCCGGCCGCAAGGGCGGCGTTCCCTATATGGCCTTTGAGTACGCCATCCGCAAAAACGGCATGGACCCCGCCACGGACATGAACCTGGACACCAGCGTGCAGTTTGACAACATGACCGGCGCGTTCCTGGGCGGCACCGGGGACTACGTGACCATGTTCGAGCCAACGGCCAGCGCCGTGCAGGCTGAGGGCAAGGGCTACATCGTGGCGGCTGTAGGCGACGAGGCCGGCGAGATCCCGTACACCGCCTATTTTGCCAAAAAGAGCTATCTGGCGGAGAACGCGGACCTTGTGCAGCGGTTTACCAACGCCGTGTACAAGGGCCAGCAGTGGGTGCAGGAGCACACCGCCCGGGAAGTGGCCGAAGCGGTGCAGGACAGCTTTGCCGACACGGATCTGGAGCTGCTGGAAAGCGCGGTGCAGCGCTACAAGGACATCGGCGCATACAGCACGGACCCGGTGATGACGAGGGAGAGTTTTGATCTGCTGCAGACCGTGATGACCGAGGCGGGCGAATTGACCCAGACCGCCCCCTGGGAAGAAGTGGTGAACAACACCTTCGCCGAAAAGGCCATGGAGCAATAAGGCACAAAAAAGGCCGGGTTCGCAGAACCCGGCCTTTTGGGATGCTTATTCAAAAGGATAGCGGATGCCCCATGCGGCGCGCAGGGCGTCCATCTGCTCCAGAATCCGCAGCGTGGCGGACCGGGGCATGTCGGGGCACTCCCGGGCGCCGCTTTCCAGCGCCGCGGCCACAGCCCGAACCTCGTACTCGTAGCCGGTGGCGTCGAAGGGCAGCTCCACACGGCGCACGCCCCTGGGACTCTCCACGGTCAGCGCCTGGGTGTGCCAGAAATCGGCCTCCAGGGTCACGCGGCCCTGTTCACCCCACACCGTGGCGGTGTTGTCCAGCACGGCGCGGCCGCTGACAAAGAAGCTGGCCAGCCGGCCGCCCTCGTATTCCAGCTGCACGGCTTCCTGCACGTCCAGCCCGTTTTCGTTCTTCGCGCACAGGCCTTTGGGTGCGCCCAGCGGCTGGCCCAGGGCGATGTCCGCAATGGTCAGCGGGTAGATGGTCAGGTCCAGCAGCACGCCGCCCGCCAGTTCCGGCAAGGCGATGCGGGGCTTGTGGGCCACCGCGCAGCCCATGTTGGCGGTGAGACCCACCACACGGCCGATCTCGCCGGAATCCAAAATCTCCCGCAGCGCACGGGCCGCAGGCTGGAAGCGGGTCCAGGTGGCCTCAGTCAGCAGAAGGTTTTTTTCATCCGCCAGGGCGAACAGCTCCCGTGCCTGGGCGGCGTTCACGGTCAGGGGCTTTTCACACAGCACATGCTTGCCCGCGTTCAGGGCCATGCGCACATGCTGCGCGTGCAGGTTGTGGGTGCTGCCGATGTATACCACGTCCACGAGGGGGTCGGCCATCAGTTCCTCGTAGCTGCCGTAGCTTTTGGCAAAACCGCACTCAGCGGCCAGGTCTGCGGCGCGCTGTTTGTCCCGGGCGGCAATGGCGTAGGGCTCCACCACACCGGGCACGGCTGCCACAGTCCGGGCCATGTGGTGGGCGATGTTGCCCGCGGTCAGAATGGCAAAACGAAGCATAAAAACGTCCTCCAAGGCTTTTTGTTTCATTATACACCCGTGCGGGCCGGGGGAAAAGTCCTTTTTCTCTTCTCATTTGGTTCCGAACGTGGTATAACGGTATCCGGGGAGTGTGAAAGACCTATGACGAGTGCTTTACAGACGGACAAACCGCTGTTTTCCAATGCGCAGCTGCGCAGCCTGCTGGTGCCGCTGGTGATCGAACAAATTCTGGTGGTGGCCGTGGGCATGGCCGATACCATGATGGTTTCGGCGGTGGGCGAGGCGGCGGTTTCGGGCGTGTCGCTGGTGGACATGCTGAACCTGCTGATTTCCAACCTGTTTGCGGCGCTGGCCACCGGCGGCGCCGTGGTCACCAGCCAGTTTCTGGGCGCGCGGCGCAGGGACGAGGCCCAGCGCTCGGCCGGGCAGCTGGTGCTGCTGACCATTCTGATCTCGCTGGCAGTGGCGCTGCTGGCGGTGAGCCTGCGGGCGCCCATTCTGCGCCTTGCCTTCGGCGCCATTGAGGACGACGTGATGGACGCGGCCATGCTGTACTGGCTTATCACCGCGCTGTCCTATCCGTTCCTGGCGGTGTACAACGCCTCGGCCGCGCTGTTCCGCTGCCAGAACAACACCCGCATCTCCATGCTCATCAGCGCGGGCATGAACGTGTTCAACATTGCGGGCAACGCCCTGTGCGTGTACGTGCTGCACCTGGGCGTGGCGGGCGTGGCTCTGCCCACGCTGCTGGCCCGTGTGCTGGGCTGCATCGCACTGACGGGACTTTTGTGCCGGGCGGAAAATCCGCTGCCGCTGCGCCTGTCCCAGGCCCGCCGCCCCGACGGGGCTCTGGTGCGCAAGATTTTGCGCATCGGCATTCCCAGCGCCGTGGAAAACAGCCTGTTCCAGCTGGGCCGCATCATGGTGGTGGCCATCATCGCCGGCTTCGGCACCGTGCAGATCGCGGCCAACGCGGTGGCCAACAATCTGGACGGCCTGGGCTGCATCCCGGGCGACGCCATCAACCTGGCCATGATCACCGTGGTGGGCCGCTGCATTGGCGCGGGAGACACCCGCCAGGCGTCCTATTACGCCAAAAAACTGCTGGGGCTTGTGTATCTCATGGGCGGCGTGCTGAACGCATCCATTCTGCTGGGGCTGCCCTTCCTGCTGGGGCTGTATACCCTTTCGCCCGAGACGGCGGCCCTGGCCACAACGCTGGTGTGGATCCACGACGGTTTTGCCATGCTGCTGTGGCCCGCGTCCTTTACGCTGCCCAACGCGCTGCGCGCAGCCGGAGACGTGCGGTTCACCATGTCGGTGTCCATCTTTTCCATCTGGGCGTTCCGGTTCGGGTCCGGCTATCTGCTGGGGGCGCAGATGGGCATGGGCGCGGTAGGCATCTGGATCGCCATGCTGCTGGACTGGGCTTTCCGGTCCGTCTGCTTTGTCATCCGGTTTGCCCGGGGCAAGTGGAAAGAGAAAAAAGTGATCTAGAATTGACCGTCACGTCCGCGTCCCTTATAATAAAGAACAAAGCGGCCGATTTCGGGCCGCACAGAGGGGGAAGAAACCATGGGAACAGTGATTCCGCAGGGCTATGCGCCGGTTCTGGGACTGTACGACACCCAGAAGGCCATCGGCCTCATCAAACAGATTTTTCAAACCAAATTGTGCGCCGCGCTGCATCTCAAGCGCGTCACCGCGCCGCTGTTTGTGGACCCGGCCACGGGTTTGAACGACGATCTGAACGGCGTGGAGCGGCCGGTGACCTTTGACGTGCCCGCCATCGGGCGCGAGGCCGTGGTGGTGCACAGCCTGGCCAAATGGAAGCGCCTGGCGCTTCACGAGTACGATTTTCACGTGGGCAACGGCCTGGTGACGGACATGAACGCCATCCGCCGGGACGAGGAGATGGACAATCTGCATTCCATCTATGTGGACCAGTGGGACTGGGAGAAGGTCATCAGCCGGGAGATGCGCAACGAGGCCTTCCTGCGCCGCACGGTGCAGGACATCGTCAACGCCATCTGCGGCACGCTGGACGAGCTGAAATGGCAGTTCGGCGCACTGGACACCACCCTGTGCCGGGACGTGACCTTCTTCACCAGTCAGGAATTGGAGGACAAGTATCCGGACCTGACCCCGAAAGAGCGGGAGAACGCCGTGTGCAAAGAGTATAAAACGGTGTTTGTGGAGCAGATCGGCGGCGCGCTGAAAAGCGGCAAACCCCACGACGGCCGCGCCCCGGACTACGACGACTGGCAGCTGAACGGCGACCTTTTGTTCTGGCACGAACCCTTGGGCTGCGCGCTGGAGATCTCCAGCATGGGCATCCGTGTGGACGCCGAGAGCATGGCCCGCCAGCTGCGGCTGGCCGGATGCGAGGAGCGGGCAAAGCTGCCCTTTCACGCGGCGCTTCTGCGGGATGAACTGCCCCTGACCATCGGCGGCGGCATCGGCCAGAGCCGTTTGTGCATGCTGCTGCTGGGCAAGGCCCATGTGGGCGAGGTGCAGGTGTCCCTGTGGGACAAAGCCACCCGCGAAGCCTGTGAGGCCGCGGGCGTGGTGCTGCTGTGATGACCGTGCGGCGCGCCGTGGCGGAGGATCTGCCCCGGCTGGAGGCACTGTACGCCGACGCCCGTCGCTTTATGGCGGAGAACGGCAACCCCACTCAGTGGCGGGCGGGTTATCCTTCCCGCGCCATGCTGGAAGAGGACGCCGCCCGGGGCGAGAGCTATGTGTGCGAGGACGGACAGACCTTGTGCGCGGCCTTTTTGTTCCGCCCGCCCGTCAGCGGGGAAGAGACGGAACCGGATTACGCGCACATTGACGGCGCGTGGAAGGCGGACGGCCCCTATGGGGTGCTGCACCGGGTGGCCGTGGCGGTGCCGGGCCGGGGTGCGGCCGGTTTCTGTATGGACTGGTGCTTTGCCCGGTGTCCCAATCTGCGCATGGATACCCACCGGGACAACGCTCCCATGCAGCGGGCGCTGGCCAAGAACGGGTTTGTGTACTGCGGTGTCATCCGCCTGCGCTCCGACGGGAGCCAGCGGCTGGCCTATCAAAGAACCGAATGAGCGGCGGGCGCGTTTTCGCGCCCGCTTTTGTGCAAGGAGCATTTTTATGGATTTTTCCGCGGCGCTGTGCGCCATCAACGCAAAATACATTCACTCCTCGCTGGCGCCCTGGTGCCTGGCGGCAGGGGTGGAGACCCATGCCCCCGAACTGGCGGACCGGGTCCGGGTGGTGGAGGGCACCATCAACGAGCCGCCCGCCGCCGTGTTGGAACGCCTGTGTGAGGGCGCGCCGTCGGTGGTGACGTTTTCCTGCTATTTGTGGAACATCACCGAGACGCTGGCGCTGGCCGCACAGGTGAAACAGCGCCTGCCCCAAACCGTGGTGGCGCTGGGCGGACCCGAGGTCAGCTACAACGCGGGGGATGTGCTGCGCCGCAGCAGCCAGGTGGATTACGTGCTGTCCGGGGAAGGCGAGGAGAGCGTGCCCGCCTTCCTGCGGTGCCTGGCCGCCGGGCAGGACCCCATGGCCGGGAACATTCCCGGTCTGTGCGGCCGGGTGGGGAACGAAGTGGTGGAACGTGCGCCCTGCGTGCTGCCGGGCGACGTGCCCAGCCCCTATACGCCCCGCTACCTGTCGGCGCTGAACGGCCGCATCGCCTATCTGGAGACCAGCCGCGGCTGCCCTTATTCCTGCGCCTTCTGTCTGTCGGGCCGGTGCGGCAAACCCCGCTGGTTCCCGCTGGACCGGGCATTCCGGGACATTCTGACCCTGGCCAATTCCGGGGCGAAGACCGTCAAGTTCATTGACCGCACCTTCAACGCCAACCCCCGCCACGCCAACGCCATTCTGGCATTTATCCTGGAGCACTACGGCCGGGACATCCCCGCCGGGGTGTGCTTCCACTTTGAGATCGCCGGGGATATTCTGCAGGAGGAGACCTTCCGCCTGCTGGAGCGCATGCCCGTGGGCGCGGTGCAGCTGGAGATCGGCATGCAGTCCTTCTGCGAGCGAACGCTGGAGGCCGTGCGCCGCAAAACCGATACCCGGGTGCTGAAGCAGAACATCCGGCGGCTGGTGGCCATGGAGAACATGCACATCCACATCGATCTGATCGCCGGCCTGCCCTTCGAGGATCTGGCCACCTTTGCCGACAGCTTCAACGAGGGCTACGCCTTGGGTGCGTCCATGCTGCAGCTGGGCTTTTTGAAACTGCTGCACGGGGCCGCCATGCGGGAAGAAACGGAACAGTATCCCTGCGAATTTTCTCCGCTTCCTCCGTATGAGGTGCGTTCCACGCCCTGGCTGAGCGGAGAGGACCTGGCGCTTTTGCACCAAACCGAGGACGCGCTGGAGCGGGTGTACAACTCCCGTCGGTTCCGGCACACGGCGCAGTACGTTCTGGACGCCACAGGCCTGACGCCCTTTGCCTTCTACACGGCGCTGGGCAGGGCTGCGGGCGACACGGTGCGCCTGGATCTGGACGGATACACCGCCCGTCTGTACGAATTCTGCAAAACACTGCCCGGCGTGGACAGCCAGTGCCTGCGGGACGCCCTGGTCTGCGACCGGCTGGCCACCAACGCCACGGGCCGTCTGCCCGCCTGCCTGCAGGTGAAGGACCCGCTGCTGGCAAAGGCGGTGCGCGCGCTGGCCCAAAACCCCGCCACCGCCCCCAAACCCGGCGTGCGCCGGGGCGTGGCCGTGCTGTACGCGGCGCGCCAGATCGCCTTTGTGGATTACACACAGAAAAACCCCGTCACGGCCCGTTATGTTTTACATCGGATTCCGATTGACAATCTGTCGGACCAATGCTAAAATACTATGGAACAAAATGAAGACGGAGGAGCCGCGGAATGACGCTGTGCAGTGTGTTTTTGTTGAATCAGTCCAAAGGCCCTGGCCGTTTTATCGTCTTTTAAACTTTTCCCTTTTTGTGGAAAAGTTTTTTTTTGCCCAAAAGGAGGAACCACATGCTCATTCGCAACGCAATGCTGGCGGACGCGCTGGGCGTCCGCGAGGGGGACGTGCTCATTGAAAACGGAACCATCACCGCGGTGGGAAAAGACCTGCAGGCCGACGGCCCCGTGCTGGACGCGGGCGGCCTTGTGCTGCTGCCCGCCTTTGTGGACACCCACTGCCACTTCCGCACCCCGGGCTTCGAGTACAAGGAAGACCTGACCAGCGGGTCCCGGGCGGCGGCCCGGGGCGGCTACACCTTTGTCAACTGCATGGCCAACACAAAGCCCGTGTGCTCGTCGGCGGCCATTGCCCAAAGCCTGATGGACGACGCCAGGCGCATCGGTCTGTGCGACATCAACCAGTGCATCTCCATCACAAAGGACTTTGACGGCAAAACCGTCAGCCATCTCACGGTTCTGCCTCCGAATCTGCGCTTTATTTCCGAGGACGGCCGGGGCGTGCGGGACTCCAAGGTCATGTATGAGGCCATGACCATCGCCGCCGAAAAGGGCCTGACCGTCATGAGCCACGCCGAGGACATGGACCTGTCGCCCATCGATTACCGGCTGGCCGAAAATCTGGAGACGGTGCGCAATATCTACATCGCCGAGGCCACGGGCGCAAAGCTGCACATGTGCCACGTCAGCACCAAAGAGGCCATGGAGGAAGTCATCCGGGCAAAGCGCCGGGGCGTCAAGGTCACCAGCGAGGTCACGCCCCATCACATCTGGTTTTACGACAACGGCTTCCGGGTCAACCCGCCCATCCGCAAAAAAGAGGACGTGGAATATTTGATCGAGGCCATGGCCGCCGGGGAAGTGGAGGCCATCGGAACGGATCACGCGCCCCATTCGCCCGAGGATAAGGCCAAGGGCGCGCCGGGCATGGTGGGGCTGGAGACCGCCTTCAGCGTGTGCTATACAAAGCTGTGCCGCCAGTGCGGCCTGCCGCTGGAGACGCTGTCCCGCATGATGAGCAAGGGCCCGTCCGAAATTCTGGGCCTGAACAAGGGCCTTCTGGCCGAGGGATACGACGGCGACGTGGTCCTGGTGGACCTGGAGCATGCCTATGTGGTCAACAAGGACGAATTCGCCGGCAAAAGCCACAACACACCCTACGACGGCCTGACGCTGTACAGCAAGGTAAAAGCCACCGTCAAAGCCGGCGTTATCACCTACAACGAACTGTAAACGGAGGATACGAAAATGCTGCAAATGGACCGACTGTACGAAGCTGTGGAAGCCCGTGGCCCGGTGTGCGTGGGCCTGGACACCGATTTTACCTACCTGCCGGAGGATTTTGTGGATTCGGCCCTGACCGCCGGGGAAAACATCTTCCGCTTCAACAAAGAGATCATCGAGGCCACCAAAGAGGTGGCCGGCTGCTATAAAGTGCAGATCGCTTACTACGAGTCCTACGGGCTGGACGGCCTGACCGCCTACAAAAACACCTTGGCCTATCTGCGCAGCCGCAACCTGCCCGTCATTGCGGACGTGAAGCGCGGCGACATTGCCAAGACCGCCGAAATGTACGCCAAGGCCCATTTCGAGGGGGACTTTGAGGCCGATTTCATGACGCTGGCTCCCTACATGGGCATGGACTCCATCGAGCCCTACACCAAGTACATGCGGGAAAAAGGCAAGGGCGTGTTTGTGCTGTGCCGCACCTCCAACGGCGGCGCCAGGGACTTTGAATACGAAAAGCTGGCCGACGGCCGCCACGTGTACGATCTGGTGGGCGACAAGCTGACCGCTTTCGGCCGGGACTACCTGGGCGAGCACGGCTACTCCAGCGTGGGGCTCGTCATCGGCGGCACCCACATTGAAGAGGCGAAAGAGATCCGCGCCAAATACAAGGATGCGTTCTTCCTGATCCCCGGCTACGGCGCCCAGGGCGGCAAGGCCGAGGACATCGCCCAGTACCTGTCCAACGGAAACGGCGGCACCGTGAACTCCAGCCGCGGCATTCTGCTGGCGTACAAAAAACAGCCCGGCACCGGCTTTGCCGAGGCCGCTTACAACGAGTGCGTGAACATGAAGGAGGCCATTGCGGATGCGTGCAGCAAACTGTGAAGTTGTGGTCCTGCGCAATGAAAAGCAGGCGGAGAACATTCTGCTGCTGACCGCTTTGTGGGACGCGTCCACCCCTGCGCCCAAAGCGGGGCAGTTCTACATGCTGCGCGCCTGGGGCGCAGACGAAGCGCCGCTTCTGTCCCGCCCCATCAGCCTGCACAGCTTTGACCCGGAACTGCGGGAGATCTCTTTCCTGTACGAGGTCAAGGGCACCGGCACCGAAAAGCTGGCGGCCCTGGGCACCGGCGACCATCTGCAGCTGACCGGCCCCGCGGGCAACGGCTTTCCCATCGAGGGGAAAAAGGTGGCTCTGGCGGGCGGCGGCATCGGCACCGCGCCGCTGCTGCAGCTGGCAAAGGAACTGAAAAACGCGGGGGCCGAAGTGCACTTCTTCGCCGGCTTCCGGGACGAGCCCTATCGCCTGGCGGCCTTTGCGGCTGTGTGCGACAATGTGCAGATCGCCACGGACACAGGCCGGGTGGGCCACCACGGTTTTGTCACCGACCTTTTGGACCCGGAGCAGTTTGACGTGGTGTACACCTGCGGACCCGAGATCATGATGGAAAAAGTGGCCCGCATGTGCCTGGCCAAAGGGGTGCGGGTGTACGTCAGCAAAGAGGCCAAAATGGCCTGCGGTCTGGGCGCGTGCCTGGGCTGCACCTGCAAGTCCAAAAACGGCGGCGTGTCCGTATGCAAGGACGGCCCCGTGTTCGAGGGGAGTGTGTTCTATGGCTGATCTGCGCGTGAACCTGTGCGGAAAGACCCTGCAAAGCCCGGTCATCGCCGCCTCCGGCACCTTCGGCTTCGGCGTGGAATACGAGAACATCGTGGATCTGAAAAAGCTGGGCGCCGTGTCCGGCAAGGGCCTGACGCTGGAAGGCAAGTACGGCAACGAGGGCGAGCGCCTGTGGGAGACGCCCTCGGGCCTCATCAACTCCATCGGCCTGCAGAACCCGGGTGTGCAGCACTTCATTGACAACGAACTGCCCCAGATGCTGCAGCTGGGCTGCGCGTCCATGGCCAACCTGGGCGGCTCCACCATCGAGACTTACGAAGAGGGCGCCCGCCTGCTGGACAAAACCGACATCGACTTCATCGAGCTGAACATCTCCTGCCCCAACGTGAAGGCCGGCGGCATCGCCTACGGCGTCAAGGCCGAGAGCGCCCGCGAGGTGGTCAGCCGGGTGCGCAAGTGCACCTCGAAACCCATGATCGTCAAGCTCAGCCCCAACGCCGAGAACATTGTGGAGATGGCGCTGGCCTGCGAGGAAGCCGGGGCCGACGGCCTCAGCCTGGTGAATACCTTCCAGGCCATGGCCATTGACCTTGAAAAACGGCGTCCGGTGTTCCATAATGTATTTGCGGGCCTGTCCGGTCCGGCCATCCGGCCCATCGCCCTGCGCATGGTCTATCAGGTGTGCGGCGCGGTCAAGGTGCCCGTGGTGGGCCTGGGCGGCATTGCCACCGCCCGCGACGCGCTGGAGTTCATCATGGCCGGCGCCACGGCGGTGCAGGTGGGCACAGCCAATTTCATGGACCCGAAGGCCTGCGAGAAAATTGCGGACGGCATCGCCGGCTGGATGGACGCCCACGGCGTCAAGACCCTGGACGAGATCCGCGGCGCGGCCCGGGTGTAACAAGCAAACGGATATTTTTCAAGATATAAAAGGAGCATCATCATGAACAACGCACTGGAAATTCTCAAATCCTGCGACGCCTTCCTGGAGGGCCACTTCCTGCTGTCCTCGGGCCGTCACTCTTCCGCCTACTGCCAGATGGCTTTCCTGCAGCAGTATCCCGACAAATGCGCCCTGGTCATGGAGAACGTGGCCGAGCAGCTGAAAGACCTGGATGTGGACGTGATCGTCGGCCCGGCCATGGGCGGCATCGTCTACGCCTACGAGCTGGGCCGCCAGCTGGGCAAGCGCGCCATCTTCACCGAGCGTGTGGACAACGTCATGACTCTGAAGCGCTTTGCCATCCAGCCGGGTGAAAAATGCATCATCGCCGAAGACGTGGTCACCACGGGCATCTCTTCTCTGGAGACCAAGCGCGTCATCGAAGAGGCCGGCGGCGAATGCCTGGGCATCGTGTGCGTGGTGGACCGCACCAAGGCGGAAGCTCCGTCTCCCATCCCCATTCTGGCCAGCGCCGTGAAGCTGGATTTGCCCAACTACCTGCCCGAGGAATGCCCCATCTGCAAAGAGGGCAAGCTGCCTCTGGTGCATCTGGGCAGCCGCAAAATGAAAGAGCAGGCCAAACAGACCCTGTAAACGCCTTTTGAATACCGCACAGAAAAGAGGGATTTCCATGAAAGCATATCTGGTACTGGCCAACGGCATGGTGTTCGAGGGCGAAAACTTTGGCGCCGCGGGCACCAGCGTGGGCGAGGTGGTGTTCAACACCGGCATGGTGGGCTACGAGGAAACGCTCACCGACCCCAGCTATTACGGCCAGATCATCACCCAGACCTACCCCCTGGTGGGCAACTATGGCGTGAACGGCGAGGACGCGGAGTCCTGCCGCATCCATGCCTTCGGTTACATTGTGCGCGAAGTGTGTGACGCACCGTCCAACTTCCGCTGCAAAGAGACGCTGGACGCCTTTTTGAAACAGCAGAACATCATCGGCCTGCAGGGCGTGGACACCCGCCGGCTGACCCGCATCATCCGCGAATCCGGCGTGATGAACGGCGCGCTGACCACGGAGTACGACAGTGCCGAGGCCGCCCTGGCCGACGCGGCGCTGATGGAGCGCATCCGCGCCTACGCGGTCACCGATGCGGTGGACAGCGTCACCGTGGACCACGAGGAGACCTATCACGAAGAGGGCGAGTTCCATGTGGCCCTGATGGATTTCGGCTACAAGCGCAACATTCTGCGCAGCCTGGTGCAGCGCGGCTGCAAGGTGACGCTGGTGCCCGGCCGCACCACCGCCCAGCGGCTGAAAGAGCTGAACGTGGACGGCATCATGCTGTCCAACGGCCCCGGCGACCCGGCCGAAAACGTGCAGATCATCGAGAATCTGAAAGACATTCTGGCTATGAACAAGCCGGTGTTCGGCATCTGCCTGGGCCATCAGCTGACTGCGCTGGCCATGGGCGCCAAAACCGCCAAGCTGAAATACGGCCACCGCGGCGTGAACCAGCCGGTCACCGATTTCGCCAAAAACCGCACCTTCATCACCAGCCAGAACCACGGCTATGCAGTGGTGGCGGACACGGTGGACACATCCATTGCCGAAGTGAGCCACGTGAACGCCAACGACGGCACCGTGGAGGGCGTGCGCTATAAAAACATGCCCTGCTTCACCGTGCAGTTCCATCCCGAGGCCTGCGGCGGCCCGCGGGACACGGCGTATCTGTTTGACGAATTTGTATCCATGATGAAAGGGGGCCATTGAGATGCCCAAAGATCCATCCATTAAAAAGGTGCTGGTCATCGGTTCCGGCCCCATCATCATCGGCCAGGCGGCCGAATTTGACTACTCCGGCACCCAAGCCTGCCGCGCTCTGAAAAGCGAGGGCATCGAAGTAGTGCTGGTCAACTCCAACCCCGCCACCATCATGACGGACCCCAACATCGCCGACCGGGTGTATGTGGAGCCCATGACCGTGGAGATTCTGGAGCGCATCATCGAAAAGGAAAAACCCGACTCCATCCTGCCCAACCTGGGCGGTCAGATGGGCCTGAACCTGGCCATGGAGCTGTACCGCAACGGCTATCTGGAAAAGGCGGGCGTGCGTCTGCTGGGCTGCAAGCCCGACACCATTGACCGCGCCGAAGACCGCCAGCTGTTCAAGGACACCATGGAGAAACTGGGCGAGCCGGTCATTCCTTCCAAAGTGGTGGAAAGTCTGGACGACGCGCTGGACTTTGCCAAGGTCATCGGCTATCCGGTCATCGTGCGGCCCGCCTTCACCATGGGCGGCACCGGCGGCGGCATCTGCGACGACGAGGAGTCCCTGCGGGAGATCGGCACCAACGGCCTGCGCCTGTCGCCCATCCATCAGGTGCTCATCGAAAAATGCATCGCCGGCTGGAAAGAGATCGAGTACGAGGTCATGCGGGACGGCAAGGGCAACGTGATCACCGTCTGCAACATGGAAAACTTTGACCCCGTGGGCGTGCACACCGGCGACTCCATCGTGGTGGCCCCCAGCCAGACATTGTCCGACAAGGAATACCAGATGCTGCGCACCAGCGCGCTGAACATTATCACCGAGCTGGGCATCGAGGGCGGCTGCAACTGCCAGTTCGCTTTGAAACCCGACAGCTTCGAATACGCGGTCATCGAAGTCAACCCCCGTGTGTCCCGTTCTTCGGCGCTGGCGTCCAAGGCCACGGGCTATCCCATCGCCAAAGTGGCCACCAAAATCGCCATCGGCTACAGCCTGGACGAGATCCCCAACGACGTCACCGGCCAGACCTGCGCCTGCTTCGAGCCCGCGCTGGACTACTGCGTGGTCAAGTTCCCCAAATGGCCCTTTGACAAGTTCGTGTACGCAAAGAAGGACCTGGGCACGCAGATGATGGCCACCGGCGAGGTAATGGCCATCGCCAGCAGCTTCGAGCACGCCATGATGAAAGCCGTCAGCTCCATCGAGCTGGGCCTGGAGACCATGACCCTGCCGGAGCTGGAGAGCCTGCCCGACGAGGAGATCGTCCAGCGTCTGCACCGCTGTGACTCGGACCGGTCCTTTACCGTGTACGAGGCCATCAAGCGCGGCGTCAGCTTTGACGTGATCTACGACATCACCAAAATCGACAAGTGGTTCCTGTCCAAGCTGAAAAAGCTGGCCGATACGGAACTGGCTTTGAAAAACGGCGGCCTGACCGAAGAGCTTTACCGCAAGGCCAAGAAGCAGGGCTTCATGGACAAAACCATCCTGCGCCTTTGCGGCCTCAATGAGCTGCCCTTTGAAAAGAGCGTGGCCGGGTTCAAGATGGTGGATACCTGCGCCGCGGAATTCAGCGCAAAAACGCCTTATTTCTATTCCAGCTTCGACGAGGAGAACGAGGCGGCCGAGTTTATCGCCGCCCACCCCACGGACAAGAAAAAGGTGCTGGTGTTCGGCTCCGGCCCCATCCGCATCGGTCAGGGCATCGAGTTCGACTACTGCTCTGTGCACTCTGTGTGGGCGCTGAAGAAGCTGGGCTATGAGACCATCATCGTCAACAACAACCCCGAGACCGTCTCCACCGACTTCGACGTGGCGGACAAGCTGTACTTTGAGCCTCTCACTGCCGAGGACGTGCAGAACATCGTGGAGCAGGAGCATCCCGACGGAGCTGTGGTGCAGTTCGGTGGGCAGACCGCCATCAAGCTGGCCAAGGCCCTCACCGACATGGGCGTGCCCATCCTGGGCACTTCCTCCGACGGCGTGGACGCCGCTGAGGACCGGGAGCGCTTCGACGAGATCCTCAACCAGTGCCGCATCCCCCGCGCCAAGGGCCGCACGGTGTTTACTACCGAGGAGGCCCTCCAGGCTGCCAACGAGATCGGCTATCCTGTGCTGGTGCGTCCCTCCTACGTGCTGGGCGGCCAGGGCATGGAGATTGCCTACAACGATCGCAACATCAGCGACTTTATGCGTATCATCAACCGCACCGTCCAGGAGCACCCCATCCTGATTGATAAGTACCTCATGGGCCGTGAGGTGGAGGTGGACGGCGTATTTGACGGGGAGGACATCCTCATCCCCGGCATCATGGAGCACATCGAGCGGGCAGGCGTCCACTCCGGCGACTCCATCTCCGTCTATCCCACCATCCACGTGGAGGATAAGCACAAGGAGACCATCCTGCGCTACACCCGTGACCTGGCCAAGGCGCTGGGCGTCATCGGCCTGATTAACATCCAGTTTATCATCTATGATGACGAGGTGTATGTCATCGAGGTCAATCCCCGCTCCTCCCGTACCATCCCCTATATCTCCAAGGTCACCGGAGTGCCCATCATCGACCTGGCCACCAAGGTCATGGTGGGCCAGAAGCTGAAGGATCTGGGCTACGGTACCGGCATCTACCGTGAGGCCGACTACTACGCTGTGAAGATGCCCGTGTTCTCCTTCGAGAAGCTCACCGATGTGGACACCGGCCTGGGCCCTGAGATGAAGTCTACCGGCGAGGTACTGGGAATTGCTGAGTCCTTCCCCCAGGCCCTCTTGAAGGCCTTTAAGGGCGCCAATATGCGGGTGCCCAAGAAGGGCGGCCGGATCATCATCACCGTCAAGGATGAGGACAAGCAGGAGATCGTGGGCATTGCCCGGGGCTTTGCCGACATGGGTATTGAGATTCTGGCCACCGCCGGAACCTGCAAGGTGCTCCAGGACGCCGGCGTGCCCTGCACCCAGGTGGCCCGTGTCTCGGAGGCGCACCCCAACATCAGCGATATGATTGCCTCCGGTACCATTGATCTGGTCATCAATACCCCCACCAAGGGGCGCCGCCACGACACCGACGGTTTCAAGATCCGCCGTGCCACCGTGGAGCACTCCGTGGGCTGTGTTACCGCCATTGATACCGCCCGCGCCATGCTCACCGTCCGTGAGCAGAGCCGCAGCGCAGACCTGCGTCCCATCGACGTGACTACCATCTAAGGGAGGAGACATCAGAATGGCACATCAAACTGTCATCGTGCTGGACTTCGGCGGTCAGTACAATCAACTCATCGC
Source organism: uncultured Ruthenibacterium sp. (assembly GCA_944388395.1). GTDB lineage: Bacteria > Bacillota > Clostridia > Oscillospirales > Ruminococcaceae > Ruthenibacterium > Ruthenibacterium komagatae. The sequence continues at coordinate 2,426 of CALXIP010000006.1, read as the reverse complement.
CCGCCGTGTGCGTGAGTGCAACGTGTACTGCGAAGTCAAGCCTTACACCACCCCCTTGGCCGAACTCAAGGCCATGAACCCCATCGGCATCATCTTCACCGGTGGCCCCAATTCCGTATACGAGGAGGGCTCCCCCAAGGTGGACCCCGAGATCTTCACCTGGGGTGTGCCGGTGCTGGGCATCTGCTATGGCTGCCAGCTCATGGCCCACACCCTGGGCGGTCAGGTCACTCCCGCCCAGGACGACACTGCCCGAGAGTACGGCAAGACCGAGACCTGGTACAACACCAGCAGCCCCATCTTCAAGGGCCTGCCTGAGCGGGGTGTCTCCTGGATGAGCCACGGGGACTACATGGCCCAGGTGCCCCAGGGCTTTGAACTGGTGGCCCACAGCGCCAACTGCCCCAACGTGGCCATTGCCAATGAGGCGAAGGGTTTCTACGGCGTGCAGTACCACCCCGAGGTCAACCACACCGAAAATGGTGTGAAGATGATCCGCAACTTCCTCTATGAGGTGTGCCACGCCGCTGGCGACTGGACCATGGAGGACTACAAGAACACCGCCATTGCCCAGATCCGTGAGAAGGTGGGCGACGGCAAGGTGCTGCTGGCCTTGTCCGGCGGTGTGGACTCCTCTGTGTGCGCGGCTCTGCTGGCTGAGGCTGTGGGCAGTCAGCTCACCTGTGTGTTTGTGGACCACGGACTGATGCGCAAGAACGAGGGCGACGAGGTGGAGACCGCGTTCTCCAAGTGGGCCATGAACTTCGTGCGAGTGGATGCAGAGGCCCGCTTCTTGGAGAAGCTGGCCGGCGTGGACGAGCCTGAGCGCAAGCGCAAGATCATCGGCGAGGAGTTCATCCGCGTCTTTGAGGAAGAGGCCAAGAAGATCGGCGCTGTGGATTTCCTGGCTCAGGGAACCATTTATCCCGACGTCATCGAGTCCGGCGCCGGTGACGCCGCCGTCATCAAGAGCCACCACAACGTGGGTGGTCTGCCCGATTACGTGGACTTCAAGGAGATTCTGGAGCCTCTGCGTCTGCTGTTCAAGGACGAGGTGCGTCAGCTGGGCCGTGAGCTCCAGCTGCCCGAGTATCTGGTCAGTCGTCAGCCCTTCCCCGGACCTGGTCTGGCCATCCGTGTCATTGGCGACCTGACCAAGGAGAAGCTGGACACTCTGCGGGAGGCGGATGCCATCTACCGTGAGGAGATTGCCGCCGCGGGCGAGGACAAGAACATCAACCAGTATTTCGCCGTGTTGACCAACACCCGCTCTGTGGGCGTCATGGGCGATGGCCGCACCTACGACTATACCCTGGCTCTGCGTGCGGTCACCACCAGCGACTTTATGACTGCCGACTGGGCCCGCATCCCCTATGATCTGCTGGACAAGATTAGCGTCCGCATTGTCAACGAGGTGCCCGGTATCAACCGGATCTGTTACGACATCACGTCTAAGCCTCCTGCCACAATTGAGTGGGAATGATTTCAGAGACCCGGAAAAGCCCAGTATTTATACGGGTTTGCGGCATTTACAGCTTGAATCGCTGATTCGTTTTTGCAACAGTTTTGCAACACATCACGCACAAAAAATTTTACAACAGATGAAATAACTGTCGATGGTTATTCTGCCGCTTCAAAACCAATCAGGGGGAAATTTGCTACTATATACTTCTAAAACTACAATCGCCGGTAGGATATTTGCTAACCAATAAAACTAACCTGACCGGTAAGTTGCTTTATGACATACTAGGCAAGAAAAGAAGACCGATTGATCAAAGTTCAGAGAAGGAGCGATGAGAGATGAGTTTGTTTAAGAGGAAATCAAAGGTTAATGGGAATTCTGAGGAAAAGCTGCAGAAAATTCCACACCAGAACAAGCCATCAGTGGCCCGGTCAGTTTCTGTCTGTCTTTTGGGAGCAGAGGGTGTAGGAAAATCCACTTTGATACATACGCTGGAGCGGTTTGCTGGGTTCCCCGGGGCTTCACACCCGGAGGACAGCTGTGTTTTGCTTTGGAAAGACGTGCAGATTACAGTATGGGAAACTCATTTGTGCCAATTGAAAGAGGGGACTGTGCCTCATGCGGATTTTTGGTATTTTATAGTTGGAGTGGATGATGGAATGACGGCCGATCTGTATCAGGTGCTGGAGGATGCCGCTGCTTTGCCATTCCGGGGTGTTTTTATGAGTAAAAGCGACTGCCTTTCTTTCATTGAAGATACCGAGTTCATTGAGGACCTCAAATTGGAAATTGAGGGATATTTAGAGGAATACGATATCATTACGGAGAAGTTTACCTTTATTCAGGGCTCGGCTTACAACGTAGAGATAACTGATTTTTTAGATGATATCATTCGACAGTAAATTTTCTGCCAAAATAGCCTGTCTGACCTGTGTTGATCGCTTACATCCTGTAGCTTGAACAG
>CALXIP010000005.1 GCA_944388395.1 uncultured Ruthenibacterium sp. | reverse complement strand
TGGGCGGCGCCAATGGCGTGGGATTGATCGACATTGTGGAGAACCGTCTGGTGGGCATGAAGAGCCGCGGCGTATACGAGACGCCGGGCGGCACCATCCTCTACTTTGCACACAAGCAGCTGGAAATGCTGTGCCTGGACAAGGAGACGGCCCATTACAAAGCGCTGGTGGCGCACAAATTTGCGGACCTGGTGTACAACGGCCAGTGGTATACGCCGCTGCGGCAGGCGCTTTCCGCCTTTGTCACCGAGACGCAGAAGACCGTCACCGGCGATGTGAAGCTGAAACTGTACAAGGGGAATATCATCCCTGCGGGCACCACGTCGCCGTACAGCCTGTACAGCGAGGAGCTGGCCACCTTTGGAGAAGACCAGATCTACGACCAGAAGGATTCCGCCGGCTTCATCCATTTGTTCGGTCTGCCCATCACCGTGCAGGCCAAGCTCAAACAGAATTGGGAGGAATGAATCGTGTTTCAGCATGTGATCGTAAAAATTCCCTGCAAAGCCATGATCAACGGCATCACCGACCACCCCGAACTGGGAACGCCCGACTACGAGAAGGCGCTGGCCCAGCACGCGGCGTATGTGGAGACGCTGAAGCAGTGCGGCGTGGATGTGACGGTGCTGCCCGCGGATGAGGCGTATCCCGATTCCTGCTTTGTGGAGGACCCGGCCATTGTGACCAAATACTGCGCGGTGATCACCAATCCCGGCGCGCCCAGCCGCAAGGGGGAGACGGCGGCCATCGAGCCGGTGCTGGAGCAGTTCTATCCCAAGGACAAAATCTTTCACATCACGGACCCCGGCACGCTGGAGGGCGGCGACGTGATGATGTGCGGCGACACGTTCTACGTGGGACAGTCCGCCCGCACCAACGCCGAGGGCATTCGCCAGCTGGGCGAGATTTTGAGCCCGTTCGGCTGCAAGGTGGTGGCCGTGCCGCTGACCGAGGTGCTGCACCTGAAAACCGGCGTGGTGTATCTGGAGAACAACAACATGCTCACGGCCGGCGAGTTCTGCACAAAACCCGCTTTTGAAAGCTACCACAAGGTGGAGATCCCTGTGGAAGAGGCCTACGCGGCCAACTGCATCTGGGTGAACGGCAAGGTCATCGTGCCCGCGGGGTATCCCACGGTGCAGGCGGCGGTGGAGGCGCTGGGATATCCGGTGCTGGTGTGCGACACATCGGAGTTCCGCAAGATCGACGGCGGGCTGAGCTGCCTGAGCCTGCGTTTTTGAAGCGAGGGGAGGAAGAATCATGGCCGACGCATACCAGATCCGCCTGTGGGGCGGCCGGTTCAAAGAGGACGAAGACGCCTGGATGGAGCGCTTCAACGGAGACAACTGCGCCACCGCCTGGCTGATCGAACCGGACGTGACGGGAAGTCTGGCCCATGTGGAGATGCAGGTAAAATGCGGCATGCTGACTCTGCAGGAGGGCCAGACCCTGAAAGAGGGCCTGAACAGCATTCTGGCGGACTACAAGGCGGGGGCGCTGCCGTATACAAATGAGTACGAGGACGTGCACACCTTTGTGGAATTGAACCTGATCCGCCGGGTGGGCGAGGTGGGCAAAAAGCTGCACACCGCCCGCAGCCGCAACGATCAGGTGAATACGGACATGAAGCTGTTTGTGCGGCAGACGGGCCGTCAGGTGGCCGGCCAGCTGGCGCGGTTCTGCGTCACGCTGACGGAAACCGCCCAGCGGAACCCCTGGATCATGCCGGGGTACACCCACCTGCAGCGGGCACAGGTGGTCACCATGAAACATTATCTGCTGGCCTATCAGGAGATGCTGGACCGGGACCGCCGGCGCATTGTCAACGCCCTGAGCCTTCTGGACCAGTGCCCTTTGGGCTGCGGAGCGCTTGCGGGCACCACGCATCCCATTGACCGCACGTACACTGCCAAGCAGCTGGGCTTTTCCAGCGCGTGCAACAACTTCCTGGACGGTGTGTCGGACCGGGATTATGTGATCGAGATGACGGGCGCTTATGCGCTGTTGATGATGCACCTGTCCCGCATGGCGGAGGAACTGATCCTCTGGAGCAGCGCGGAGTTCGGCTTTATCACGCTGGATGACCGGTACACCACGGGGTCCAGCATCATGCCGCAGAAGAAAAACGCCGACGGGGCCGAGCTGGTGCGCGGACGCACGGGTCATGTTTACGGCAACCTCATCACGCTGCTCACCATGATGAAGGGGCTTCCGCTGGCCTACAACAAGGACATGCAGGAAGATAAAGAAGCCTACTATTCCAGTTGGGAGATCGTGCGGGACAGCCTGGAAGGCATGGAGCGGATGGTCGCCACCATGCAGCCTCATCCGGAGGCCATGGCCGCCGCGGTGAAAAAAGGCTTTTTGAACGCCACCGAAGTGGCGGATTATCTGGTGAAAAAGGGAATGCCCTTCCGGGACGCCCACGGTCTGGTGGGGAGGATGGTGCTGTACTGCGAGGAGCAGGGAAAGGCAATCGAGGACCTGACCGATGCGGAGCTGGCGGAGTTTTCGCCGCTGCTGGAGCCGGACGTGCGGCAGGCCATTGATTACAATGCCATCCTGCACATGGGAAACAAGCAGGAGATGCTGTGAAACAGAAACGGGACGGTCAAGCGTGGCTTGACCGTCCCGTTTGTTTTACCGGAATTTCAGCAAAAGCGCGGAATGCAGGATCACCAGCACCGAACCGGCGTTGTGCACCAGCGCACCCACCACCGGGTTCAAAACGCCGGTCATGGCCAGTGCCACCGCCGCAAAGTTCAGCGCCATGGAAAAAGTGAGGTTGATGCGGATGACCGTCATCATGCGCCGGGCCAGAGCGGTCAGATGGGGCAGCTGGCGGATGTCGTCGCTGACCAGGGCGATGTCCGCCGCGTCCACGGCAATGTCGCTGCCGGTTTTGCCCATGGCAATGCCCACAAAGGCGCGTTTCAGCGCGGGCGCGTCGTTGACGCCGTCGCCCACCATGCACACCGGCTGCCCGGCGCTCTGCAGCTGGTCAATGCGGCGCAGCTTGTCCTCGGGCAGGCAGTCCGCGTACACTTCCCGAATGCCCAGGGGCCCGGCGATGGCTGCCGCAGCACCTGCGTGGTCGCCGGTCAGAAGCACCGGTTCCACGCCCTGTTCTCTCAGCGCCTGCACGGTTTGGGCGGCTGTAGAGCGCACCGTGTCCGCCAGCGTCAGCACACCCGCGGCCTGCCCGTCCACCGCAACGCAAATGCGGGTGGCGTCGGTTTCCGGGGGCGGGGCAATGCCCAGGCTTTCCAGCAGCGCGGGGCTTCCCGCCGCCACCGGGTGGCCGTTCACCACCGCCCGCACACCCCGTCCGGGCACCATTTCAAAATCGGTGCAGGCAGGGGCGGGCCGACCATACCGTGTTTCAAAGTCCCGCACAACGGCCTTGCCCAGCGGATGCTCGGACAGGCGCTCGGCTCCGGCGGTCAGCGCGAACAGTTCGTCTTCCGACCAGCCGTTTTGCGGCTGCACACGCTGCACCGAAGGCTGGCCCAGGGTCAGCGTTCCGGTTTTGTCAAATGCAGCTTTTTTGACCTGCGCCAGCCGCTCCAGTGCGTCTCCTTCCCGCACCAGAAAGCCGTGGTGCGTGGCGTTTCCGATGGCCGCCGTGATGGCGGTGGGTGTGGCCAGCACCAGCGCACAGGGACAGAAGACCACCAGAATGGTCACGGCCCGGATCAGCTGGCCGGTGACCAGCCAGGTCAGCGCTGCCGCCGACAGGGCGGCCACCACGATCCAGGTGGCCCACCGGTCCGCAATGCCCACGATTTTTGCCTTGCCTGCATCCGCGGACTGCACCAGACGGATCATGCGCTGCAGGGAACTGTCCTCGCCCACCCGGTCCGCGCGCATGTCAAACGCGCCGAACTGGTTTACAGTCCCGCTGAACACGGGGTCGCCGGGGCCTTTGTCCACAGGGATGGATTCGCCGGTCATCACAGCCTGATCCACCGAAGTGACACCCGTGAGCACCCGGCCGTCTGCGGGAACGGTCTCGCCGGGCAGAACCCGCAGGACGTCGCCGGCCTGCACGGTCTGCGCATCAATGGTCTCCTCGCCGCCGGCAGTCACGCGGCGGGCCGTGCGGGGGGTCAGCCGCACCAGCCGTTCAATGCCTGCCCGGGCTTTGGCCACGGTGCGCTCTTCCAGCAGCGCGCCGATCTGCATGATGAAGGCCACTTCGCCCGCCGCGAAAATTTCTCCGATGCACACCGATGCGATCAGCGCCAGCGACACCAGAACGTCCGCCTTGATGTCAAAGCGGGTCACAAGCCCTTCGGCCGCTTCTTTCAAAATGGGAATCCCGCACAGGACCACCGCGATCCAGGCCGGGTCCGGCCTCCAGCGCCCGTTTGCAAAAAAGCTGGCCGCCAACGAAAGTCCAGCCAGCACCAGCAGCAGGACTTCCCGCTGTTCCCGGCTGGTAGAAAACGATTTGATACGCCGCAACATGTTCCTCACTCCTGATATACATATAGGGGGTATAGGTATATAGTAGCGCTGCAAAAAATCCCTGTCAAGACACTCCGTGACTTTTGCCGATACAAGTCGGTGACAAATCTGCGGTATTTTGAAAAAGAGGAGGGGTGTCCATGAGAAACCGGTTTTCAAAGGCCGTTTGCGTGCTGGCGCTGGTGTTTCTGGCGGCCTGCGCGCCCGCCGTGCCTTCTTCCTCTGTTCCGGTTCCGGCCTCCAGCGCCCCGCAGCCGGAAGAGACCGATCCCCAGCCTGCCGCACAGACTGCGGGACCGCTGCGTTTCTGCGATTTGAAAGATGGCAGCGCCAACGAAGACGGTTACTATCAAATTCTCACAAACCCTGCGGGCACTTCGGTGCTCACCTGTACGGATTTCGCGTCCGGCCAGCGGCGGATTCTGTGCGGCCGGTCCGGCTGCGTTCACACGGATGAAACCTGCCCGGCTTTTGTGTGCACTTCGGCGGGCCAGCCCCGTCTGGTGGCGCAGCAAAACCGGGTGGTGCTGGTCCATCCCCGGCTCCCGGCATTGGGGCAGACCCCGCCGACACCTGCCCGGGTAGAAGTGCGGGCGACGGATGGCACCGGCAGCCGCACCGTGGCCACTTTTGATCCCGATGAGGCGCCGGGCCTGTACTGCGCGGCGGACCATGACAATCTGTACACGTTGATCGACACGCTTTCCGACGGCGGCAGCGTCCGGGACCGGCGGCTGGCCCGGGTGCATTTGGACGACGGCACGGTGGAAACGCTGGCCCGGCTGAGCCATCCCCGGGACAATGTGATGATTCAGGGCGTGTTTGAAAACCGTGTGGTGATGAAGCGCATTTTCGAGGGCGGCCTGTCCCGTCAGGTGCCCACCGAAGAGTGGGATGCAAAAATCAATTCCCAGATCCACAGCCTCTTTTTCATCGATGACCAGGGGCAGGAACACACGCTGGTTCATTGGCGGCAGTACCAGGCCGCGGGATTTGTGTACGGGGACGCCTGCTATCTGTTTTACGAAAACGGTGATTTGCACAAAGCGGATTTTTCCACCGGCAGAGATACGGTGCTGGCGTCTTTTGGTTCCCAGTGGGGCAAGAATTTTGTGGACTGCCCGGCCAAAATCGGAGACATGCTGGTGATCGAGATGCGGCCCCGGGATTCACTGCCGGGACAGACCACCGTCAGCCGCTTTGCGGTAGACACGGTGCAGGGCGGGGCCACGCCGCTGCCGCAGCAGATTTTGTGGGAGGGCTGGCGGCAGCCGGTGCCCATTGTATATGCCGACGACCGTTGGGTGCTGGCTGTGTGGGGCACCCGTCCCGCCGCTGCGGGAGAGTTCGGGCAGTGGAACGGGCAGTGCCCGGTCTGGGGCGTGCTGGATGCGGAGGATTTTTTGGCGGGCAACCGTTTTGCATAAGAAAAAAGAGGGGCATTGCCCCTCTTTTTTTGTGCGTTCTTTTCAGATGTCGGATCAGGTCCCGGACAAGAGCCGGTCCACGGCGTCCAGCGCCGGGCCTTCGTCCGGTCCGTCGGCAACGACGGTCACGGTCATTCCGGGCCATAAGTTCAGTGCCAGCATGCCCAGCATACTTTTGGCGTTGGCGCGGCCGGGGCCGCACTCCAGAAAAACATCACTCTGAAAACAGTTCGCGGTTTGGATGAGTTTGGATACCGGGTATTCCCGCGTTTGAAACCGCTCGGAGATCATAACGTCTTTTTTCAACATACGCGCTTCCTCCCATCCGATCAGACCCGGCGCTCTGCAAAGCGGAGAACGCCGCCTGTGCGGAAAAAGGCGACCCGGCCGGTTTTTGGGGGGAAGGGGGAAAACCATGGGGAAGCCGCCGCAAAGGCGCAGGCTGATCTTGCAATCAAAAAGAATTTCTACTGATTATTATACAGATTTGGCCGCCCGGTTGCAACCGGGCCGGGCGATTTCACAGAGCCCTGTGTCAGCTCATGCGGGAAAAGTGCTCGATGGCTTTGGCAAAGTTGGCAATGGTTTTGTCTGCGTCGCCGTGCTCAATGCCGTCCCGCACGCAGTGGTTCAAATGCCCTTCCAGCACGATCTGGCCCACTTTGTGCAAAGCGCTTTTCACTGCGTTGATCTGGATGAGCACGTCTTCGCAGGGCACGTCCTCATCCACCATTTTATCGATGGCGTTGACCTGACCGGCAATTTTTTTCAGCCGGCGGTGAAGGTTTTCTGCATCCATACACTGTTTCATCGTCTGCACCTGTCCTTTTCTTAATGCCAGCCCAGGTCCCGCAGAATGTCCTGCCGCGTGGCAAGGCCCATCTGCGCCAGGTCTTTCATGCGCTGGGGCGTCATCTGGGCTGCAAGACCCGAGATGCTGAACGCCGCTTCGGCCCGGCCGTTCATGCCGGGCACCGCCAGCGCCACACAGCGAATGCCCAGCTCGTTTTCCTCGTCATCCACCGCGTAGCCCGCCATGCGCACCCGCTTCAGCTCTTCCACCAGCGCGTCAAAATGGGTGATGGTGTGCTGGGTCAACGGCCGGATGGTGCTTTTGCGCCAGACGCGCTCGGCCTCGCCATAGCTTTGGGTGGCCAGAATGGCCTTGCCCACACCGGTGCAGTACATGGGAATGCGCAGCCCCACATGGCTGGACATACGCATGGACCCGATGCCTGCCTCTGCTTTATAAATATATACAATATCGATGCCGTCCTGAATGACCAGATGCACCGCTTCGCCCGTGTGGCGGGAAAGCTTGTCCAAATGGGGCTTGGCCACGGACAGAATGTCCATGTCATTGACAATGCCGCTGGACAGCTCGAACATTTTCAGCGTCAGGCGGTAATGGGTGGAAAAGCTGTCCTGCACGGCATACCCCAATGCCACCAGGCTGGACAAAAGCCGATGGGTGGTACTTTTGGCAAGTCCGCTCTCCGCGCTGATGGTCTGCAGAGACGCGCCCTGCGGATGCGCGCTGAGCACCTCGATCAGCGAAAAAATACGCGCCACACTCTGCACGCCGCCATGAACATTTTCCACAAACAACCCTCCTGTGTTTTTTGCGAATTCCACAATGTGAAACACCGTTCCATTGTATTGTACGGTATCCCGCGCGGAAAAGCAAGGGAAAAAAGCATGAAAATGCCGTGTTTGCAAGCTTTTCAAAAAAACCGGACGAAACGCATTGACATCCGCATCGGGATGTTTATAATGAAGTCAGCAAGAAAGTGGAACGCAGTTCCGTAATGCGGAACGCCACGCTTTGACAAAGGAGAAGATATCATGAACGACGTGCTGCAAAGAATCTACGAGATCGGTATTGTGCCTGTAATCGCTCTGGATGACGCGGAAAAAGCCGTGCCCCTGGCGAAGGCCCTGGTAAAAGGCGGCCTGCCCGCCGCGGAGGTGACCTTCCGCACCGCCGCCGCGGAGGAAGCCATCAAACGCATCGTGGCGGAAGTGCCTGAGATGCTGGTGGGCGCCGGCACCGTTCTGACCAAAGAGCAGGCGGATCGCGCCATTGCCGCGGGCGTGAAATTCATCGTGAGCCCGGGCTTCAACCCCGAGATCACCAAATACGTCATTGACAAAGGCATGCTGATGATGCCCGGCACCGCCACCCCCGGTGAGATGGAGCAGGCCATGAGCATGGGCCTGGACGTAGTGAAGTTCTTCCCGGCCGAGCAAAACGGCGGCGTGGCCAAGCTGAAAGCAGTGGCCGGCCCCTACACCAACCTGCGCTGGATGCCCACCGGCGGCGTGAACGCCAAAAACCTGATGGACTACCTGTCCTTCAACAAGATCATCGCCTGCGGCGGCACCTGGATGGTGAAGAAAGACCTGATCGAGGCCGAGAAGTGGGACGAGATCGAGCGTTTGACCCGCGAGGCCGTGAACACCATGCTGGGCTTCGAAGTCAAGCACATCGGCATCAACACCGAGAACGCCGAAGAGGCCATGAAGGCGGCCAAGCTGTTCGGCGCCATGTTCGGCTTTGACATTGCCGAGGGCAACTCCAGCATCTTTGTGGGCAACAAAGGCGTGGAGATCATGAAGAAAATGTATCTGGGCAAAAACGGCCACATCGCCATCGGCACCAACACCCTGCCCCGTGCCATCGCTTACTTCAAGGCCAAAGGCTTTGAGTTCCGCGAGGAGACCGTTACCGCCAAAGCCGCGTACTTCAAGGATGAGATCGCCGGCTTTGCCATTCACCTGGTTCAGAAATAATTATAAAGAGTATAAAGGAGAGCATTGGACATGTCTAAAAAAGTTGTCACCTTCGGCGAGCTGATGATTCGCCTGCAGCCCTATAACTACGAGCGTTTTGTTCAGGCCGACCATCTGGAGTTTACCTTCGGCGGCGGCGAAGCCAACGTGGCTGTGTCCCTGGCCAACTACGGAATCGACGTTTCCTACGTCACCAAACTGCCCGCCCATGCCATCGGCCAGGCGGCTGTAAACAGCCTGCGCCGCTACGGCGTAGACACCAGCAAGATCACCCGCGGCGGCAACCGTGTGGGCATCTACTTCAACGAGAAGGGTGCTTCTCAGCGCGGCAGCGTGTGCATCTATGACCGTGCTCATTCCGCCATTCAGGAAGCCACCACGGCTGACTTTGATTGGGACGCCATCTTTGAGGGCGTGGACTGGTTCCACTTCACCGGCATCACCCCGGCGCTGGGACCCAATGTGGTTGAGATCTGCCGCGAGGCCTGCAAAGCTGCAAAAGCGCACGGCGTGAAGATCAGCTGCGATCTGAACTACCGCGGCAAACTGTGGACCCGTGAAGAGGCCCGCGCTGCCATGACCGACCTGTGCCAGTATGTGGACGTGTGCATCTCCAACGAGGAGGATGCCAAGGACGTGTTCGGCATCGAGGCCGAGGCGACGGACATCTATGCCGGCACCCTGAACCACGAGGGCTACAAGAGCGTGGCCAAACAGCTGGCTGACAAGTTCAACTTTGAGATGGTTGCCATCACCCTGCGTGAGAGCCACTCTGCTTTCGACAACGGCTGGAGCGCCATGCTGTACAACGTTGCCAAGGACGAGTATTGCTTCTCCAAGAAATACGACCTGCACATCATCGACCGTGTGGGCGGCGGCGACAGCTTCGGCGGCGGCCTGATCTACAGCCTGCTGAACGGCAAGGACACCCAGGCTGCGGTTGAGTTCGCAGTGGCGGCTTCTGCTCTGAAACACTCCATCGAGGGCGACTACAACATGGTCACCGTTTCCGAAGTGGAGAAACTGGCTGGCGGCGACGGTTCCGGCCGCATCCAGCGCTAAGCATTTTGCTTGTTCCGGTTCGGCGGTAATTAGCGCTTGCCGCCGCTCCGTTAAAAAAACTCAAGAATCTCTCAAACCCAGAAACACCGCTCCGAAAGGGGCGGTGTTTTTGGCTTCCGGCTCGCCGCCAAACCGGCGTGCCGTCGCAGAAACCATGCAAAAAGCAGCCCCACGGATGTTTTGTCTGCGGGGCTGCTTTTTGCACCTTTATTTTACCTGTGCGGCCACGGGATTTTACACCAGGGACTTGAAGAACAAAATGTTTGGCACTTTTTTGTGTAACCGGACGGGAAAAAGATGCATTTTTATGCATTCGAACAAAAATAAACAAACGATGTAAAATTTATTTTTTCAAACTTTTGACGGAAAGATGCATGCAAAAAAATGGCGCCGGTGCTACAATGGCAACGGTGGCTGTCCGGAAAGCCGCCGCATCAAAAACCTCTTTGAGGGGAGGAACCCGTTCGATTGGAAATCGTGAATTTTTTGCATATTTCCGACACGCATCTGTGTTTTGGAGAGAACCGCTCGCCCATCTGTTCTTCGCCCGAACGGCTTGAGAAGGTCTATGCGGCTGCGGCGAAACTGGACCAAAAGCCGGATTTTGTGCTGATCACCGGTGACTTTGTACACGAGGGCGGCCCGGCGGATTACACCGCCGCAAAACAGTTTGTGGAAAACATGGAGCGGCGGTACGGCATGCCGACTCATGTGGCGCTGGGCAATCACGACCGGCACGACGCCTTCTACCGCGGTTACTGCGAAATGCCGGCGCACAGCGGCCCGTACTACTACCGCATAAAAATGCCGGGCCTGCGTCTTTTGGTGCTGGACTCGGCCGTGGACGATCAGGTGCCCGGCCGGCTGGACAGCGAACAGCTGCAATGGCTGGAAGATCAGCTGCAGAAAACCTGTGCCACGCCGACCGTGGTGGCTCTGCACCACCCGCCCTGCGGGACGACCGTGTATGCCACCAACCAGAACAATTTGCAGAAACCGGAGCTGTTCCAGAAGATCCTGGAGCGATATCCGGTCAAAGCTGTGCTGGCAGGGCACAAACACTTTCCCACGGCGGCAATGCTGCCGGGCGGCACGCCGGTCTACACCGGTGCGGGAACGGCTTTTGCCATTGAGATGCCGCAGGGCGGCGCGCTGAGCTTTGTGGACGGAATTCAGGCCCAGTTCTGCGCCGTGTACGATCAAGGTTTTTACTGGTCCCCCTTCTGCCTGGACGAGCGGCCGCTTCTGGTCCGCATGACGCCGCAGCAGATGCGGGAGTATCATGCAGAAAAATAAATTTGTGAGAGAGGGAAGAAGAATGAATTTCAAAAAATGGATGGCTCTGGGCCTGACAGCCGCCCTGGCGGTATCTCTGGCGGCCTGCGGCCAGAACAGTGAAAGCGCTGCACAGCAGACGGCAGCTGCCGCGGGCAGTGAAGATGTGCAGACGGAGCCGGTGGAGATCACCTTTTACAGCTACACCCTGTTGAACGCTTCCGCGCAGGAAGCCACGCAGAAGCTGATGGATGAATTTATGGCGCAGAATCCCGATGTAAAAGTGACGGGCGTTCCGGTGTCCAACTCTGATATGGCTGCCCGCCTGCAGGCCGATATGGCGGCCGGTGAGGTCCCTGATGTGGCGCAGCTGCCCTTCCGTGCCATGGACTTTGCCATCAACGGTCTGGGCGCAGTTGCCATCAACGATTTGACCACCGAAGAAGAGTTCGACAAGAACTTTGAGACGTTCTCGCCCAACGGACTGGCACTGGGCGAATACGACGGAAAAACGTACTGCCTGCCCTTTACCTTCAGCACGCCGGTGCTGTTCTACAACGGCACCCTGTTCGAGCAGGCGGGGCTGGACCCCAACGATCCCCCTGAGACCTGGGACGAAGTGCTGCAGTACGGCCAGGCCATCAAAGAGGCAAATCCGGACGTGGAAGCACTGCATGTAGCGACCACCGGTGCCTCCAGCGGCGAGTGGATCGCCCAGGCGCTGATTTATTCCAACGGCGGCAGCATCTTGTCTGAGGACCGCTCCACCATCACCTTCAACGAAGAGGGCGGCATGGGCGCCATGCAGATGCTGCGCGACATGGCGGATGCCGGCGTGCACGGAACCATGACCGAGGAAGAGGCCACCGAGGCGTTTTCCAACGGCAACCTGGCCATGTATCTGCAGTCCAGCGCAGTGCACGCCAGCATGAAAAAAGCGGCTGAGGCCGGCGGCTGGGATCTGTATGGCGCGGCCATGCCCGCCTTCACCGGCAAAGAGGCTGTGCCCGCCAACTCCGGCAGCGCGCTGTTTGTGTTCACCCAGGACGAGGCCAAACGGGACGCGGTGTGGCGGTTCCTGCAGTTTGTGTCCAGCGACCGCGGCTACGAGATCATCACGGCGGAGATCGGTTATCTGCCCCTGCGCCCGGCGCTGGTGGAAGAGGGCGGCGCTCTGTATGAGTTCGCGCAGGAAAACCCGCTTCTGGGGGTCAACATGGAGCAGATGACCCGCATGCGGCAGACCACGGCTTTCCCCACGGAAAACTGGCAGACACTGAGCGCGTCTCTGTACGAAATGGTGGACAAGGTCCTGTGGACGGATGAGCCGGTGGAACAGATCGTAAACGACACCGCCGCCCAGGATCAGGAGCTTTTGAACGGCTGAGTGAACGATGAAAAGTGATGTGCTGACATATGGACCGGGGCTTGCGCTGCCCCGGTCCGGCCGCAATCGGGCGGCTGTAAAGACAAAGCGCGGCGCACTGGCCCGGGTGTGCTGGCAGCCCTATGTTTATCTGCTGCCTGCGCTGGTGCTGATGTGCGTGTGGATCTATTACCCCCTGCTGCGCACCTTTTACCTGAGCTTTTTCAACTGGAACATGCTGCCCACCACCACGCCGCAATTCTGCGGGCTGGACAACTTTGCCAAATTGCTGCGCACGCCGGGCTTTTCCAACGCGGTGGTCAACACGCTGGTGATGATGGTGGGCCTGCTGCCCTTTTCCATCGTGCTGCCGGTGCTGGTATCCATTTTTGCCAAAAGCATTACAAAGCGGGCCAGCGCCTTTTACCGGGGCATGATTTTTGTGCCGATGATCCTGGCGCCCGTAGCCGCTGCGGCGGTGTTCCGGTGGATCCTGCATCCGGCGGGCGGCCTTCTGAATCAGCTGCTGGAGAGAATGGGCGTCGAAGAGTCCATCTCCTTCCTCAACGATCCCCGCTATGCGCTGGGATGCATCATCTTCATCACCGGTTGGAAAATGACGGGCTTTTTCACCCTGCTGTTTTACAGTGCGGTGCAGAACATTGACGACGGGTATTATCAGGCTGCAGCCATGGACGGAGCAGGTTTCTGGCAGCAGACATTCCGCATCACGCTGCCGCTTCTGTCGCCCACGCTGGTGTTCAACACCATGCTCAGCATTCTGTTTGCATCCAGCTGGAGCTTCACCTATGTGGATACACTGACCCAGGGCGGCCCGCTGAACTCGACCATCAATGCCTACTATTTCATGTGGGACAAAGGGTTCCGCACCTCCTCTTCAGGGCTGACCAGTTCTTCGGCGGTGGTGTTCTTCCTGGGCTTCGGCCTCATCGCTCTGGTGCTGAGCCATGTGGGACAGAAACTGAGCTATTACGACAACTAGGGGGGCGGATTGCCATGGAAACACAGGTGCTTGTTTATCGCGGTCCTGTCCGGTGGGCGGGCCACGCGCTTCTGGCGGCGGTCAGTGTGCTGTCGCTGTTCCCGCTGGTGTGGATGGTGCTCAACGCCTTCAAACCCACGGATGAAATTCTTTATTTTTCCCTTTTGCCCCAGAATGTGACGCTGCAGAATTTTGCCGACGCACTGGAAATGATCCCGCTGCCCACCATGATCGTCCGCAGTTTTGCCAGCGGCGTTTTTCAGATGGTGGGGCAGCTGTGCACCGGGATCCTGGCGGCTTACGCCCTGACCCGGTGGGATTTTCCCGGTAAAAAGCTGTTTTATGGGTTGTTTACCGTGACCTGGCTGGTCCCCTTTCAGGCCACCATGCTGCCCAACTATGTGAATCTGGTTCAGCTGGGCCTGCGGGATACCGTGGCCGGCATCGTGCTGCCCAATCTGGCCTCTGCTTTCGCCATTCTGACGTTGTATCAAAGTTTTAACGCTTTCCCCAAAACCATTTTTGAAGCGGCGCAGGTGGACGGGGCAAACTCGCTGAAAACGTTGCTGCAGGTGGTGCTGCCCAACCTGAAGGGGCCGGTGGCATCCCTGGGCATCATCCTGTTCATCAACTGCTGGAACGAATACTTCTGGCCGCTGCTCATCACCCGCAGCATCGACAAGGCCACGGTCCAGATCGGGCTGAGCATGTTTTTGTCCAGCGAGGGCAATCTGTGGGGGCCGCTGCTGGCCGCCGCGGTTCTGGCCAGCCTTCCGATTCTGCTTTTGTACATGGTGCTGCAAAAACAGATCATTGACTCTTTTATGAAAAGTGGGATCAAATGAACGCTTCGCTTTTACAGGGTACCCGCAATACACGGGATCTGGGGGTACTTCTTCCCGGCTGTGGACCGCGCCGGCTTCTGCGGTCCGATCATCTGGCGGCGCTGACCCAGGAGGATGCCGACCGCCTGCGCCAGTGGGGCATCGGATGCATTCTGGACCTTCGGCGCCCGGACGAACAATTGCGCCAGCCCACGCCGGCGTTTGTGCCGGCCCGGGTGGTGGAAGTCACCATCGATAATACGCCGCTGTTTACCGTGCGCCGGATGGACCCCACCTTCCAGCTGGGCGAGCTGTATCTGCACATGCTGCATGTGCATGGGCCGGTGTGTGCACGGGCTGTTCATCTGGCGGCGGAAAGCCTGCGGCAGGGGCAGGGCGTGCTGTTTCACTGCTCGGCCGGAAAGGACCGCACCGGTCTGCTGGCTGCGCTGATCCTTCTCTGCGGGGGCGTGCCCCGGGAAGAAGTGGTGCGGGACTACGCCTGCACGCGGGCCATGCTGGCAGACGCGCCGCAGCAGGATGTGGCCACCATTCCGCCGGGCACGGACCCGGCATTCTATCAGGCGCTGCTGGGCTGTGAGGAAGATGCCATGGAGATGGCTCTGCGCGAGCTGGACCGCCTGGGCGGCGCGCGCCGCTGGCTGCTGGCCGCCGGCGCAGCGCCCGAAGATGTGGATGTCTGGGCAGACAAACAAATATAAAAATACGCTCTGTTTTACACGAATTTTGTAAAACAGAGCGTATTTTTTAGAGAGAGAAAATCAGATTTCGATTTCAAAAGAAGCGGCCAGGCTCTTGCCTGCCTCCAGCACCTCATGTTTGCCGCGCATGCTGCCGGGATAGCCGTTCCAGGGCTCCATGCAGACAAACTTTTCGGCGCCCTGCTGCCACAGCACAGCGTTGGTGAAGTGCTCGTCAAAGCGGACGGTCACGTGGTGGCCGTTGCCCTTGTCGGTGAAGGACATGGGGCTCTTCACGCCGGCGTAATGACGGGTGGTCTGGTCCGGATCATAGGGGAAGTCCACGCCGGTGAAGGGGGTCAGCTCGCCGGTGGCTGCGTCGCGCACGCTTTCGGCGGTCAGGTCCCAAACCAGGTTGTCCACCGCGCTGATGGAGAAATAGGGATGGAAACCAAAGGAGAAGGGCATGGCTTTGTCGCCGGTGTTTTCGTATTTCTGGTCAAAGCGCAGCACGCTGCCTTTCAGCGTGTAAGTCACTGTGACGCGGAACCCGTAGGGATAGCTTTTGCGGCTCTCTTCGTTGTCCGTGACGGTCACGGTCACCGCAGCGCCGTCCTGGGTGCTCTGGCCCGCATATTCCCAGGGAGTGGTGTGCAGGATGCCGTGCACCACCATGGGATAGCGGCCGCCCTCAAACTCGTTGCCCTCATCGGGGGTGGGGCCGCACACCGGGAAGCATGCGGGCACGCCGCAGCGGGGACGCTCGGGCAGCTCAAAGTTGGGGTGACGCAGCCAGGAATACTCCTCGCCGTTTTTGGTCATGCTGACCACCATGCCGCCTTTTTCGGGCACCACGGTCGCCGTGGTGCCGGCATCGGTGTCGGCCAGCACATACGCGGTGTATTCGCCGAACGGTGTTTTGGTAACAGTAAACATTGTCATCAACCTCCATGGATCGTATTATGCGCACAGCCCGGATATTGTTTCGGGCTGATGTGATACTCTGCTTTGAACGCACGGTAAAAATTGGCATAATCGCCAAACCCGCAGTGGCGGTACACATCGGTGGGCGCAACGCCCCCGGCCAGCATCTGTTTGGCGATCACAAGCCGCTTTTGAACGATGTAGCGGTATACGCTGGTACCCACCACCCGGTTGAATTCGTGGGAGAGGTGGTACTTGCTGACGAAAAATTTGGAGGACAGCAACTCCAGCGAAAGGGGGTCGGTGTAATGCTCGTTGATGTACCGCAGAACCTGCGGCACCACCCCGGCGTCCCGCTCGGCGTTCAGCCCGTCCGAGGGAAGGGTGGCCGCAAGGCGGTTCAGGGCCACCATCACCTGCAGCAGGAGCCCCTGGCACATGACCTCGGCACCGTAGCTTTCGCTTTGGTTTTCCTGGGCCAGCTGCTCCAGCAGACTTTGCAGCTCCGCCCGCTGCGAGGGAGAGGGACGAAGCAGATTGGTGTGGCCCGGCACGCTTACGTCAAAGCAGCGGGTCAGGCTGGTGCGATCGGTGCTCAAGCGCTCCAGAAACGGCTTGTCCAGCCAGAGCACAATGCGTTCATACACGCCGGCGTCTTTGTCAATGCGGGGCTGGTGCAGTTCGGTGGGGCCGATCAGCAGAATGTCCCCGGGCAGAAGGCGATAGTTCCGGCTCTCTACATTATAGCAGACCCGGCCGCCCAAGAACAGATATACCTCGTAAAAATCATGGTGATGAAGCGAAATTTCGCCGGGTTTTGCATCGCAGTAACGATAAATTTCAAAGCTGCTGCGCACCATGTGCTGGCGCTGGGTGAAGCTTTGGTTGCGGTTTGCCATGGGTGTTTCTCCTTCGGTGATCTTACTTTTCAGTTTACAACAATATACGCAATGAGTAAAGCAATTTTAGCTATTTTTATTGTAAATCAAAGTGGTACACTAAACTTGAGAAAAGCGGCGCAATCCGCTACAATTAGAACCAGATAAAGAAAGCGCAGGACACGTGGCTTTCATTGAAAACAACAGGAGGTTTTGTCTATGAAAATGTCGTTCCGCTGGTATGGCGAATCCGACCCCATCAGCCTGGAGTATATCAGCCAGATCCCCGGCATGCACAGCATTGTCAGCGCTGTGTACGATGTAAAACCCGGCGAGGTTTGGCCGGAAGAGAGCCTGGCCAAAATGAAAAAGCAGTGCGAAGAGCACGGCCTTGTCTTCGATGTGGTGGAGTCCATCCCCGTGCACGAGGACATCAAGCTGGGCCGCAACAACGTGGACGAGCTGCTGGAAGTCTATTGCGAAAACATTCGCCGCTGCGCCAAATACGGCGTAAAATGCGTCACCTACAACTTCATGCCGGTGTTCGACTGGACCCGCACCCAGCTGGATAAGAAAGCTCCGGACGGTTCCACCAGCCTGGTCATGTACTGGGACCAGATGAAAGGTCTGGACCCGCTGAAAGACGACATTCACCTGCCCGGCTGGGACTCCAGCTACACCCAGGACGAAGTGCGTGAACTGATCAACGCTTATGGCGAGATCGGCGAAGAGGGCCTGTGGAAAAACCTGGAGAAGTTCCTGAAGAAGGTCATCCCCGTGGCCGAGGAGTGCGGCGTGGTCATGGCCATTCATCCGGACGATCCTCCCTATCCCATTTTCGGCCTGCCCCGCATCATCACCTGCGAGGCCAACCTGGACCGCTTCCTGAAACTGGTGGACAGCCCCGCCAACAGCCTGTGCCTGTGCACCGGTTCTCTGGGCTGCGCCAAATCCAATGACATCCCCGCCATGGTGCGCAAATATTCCGCCATGGGCCGCATCGGCTTCATGCACATCCGCAACGTCAAGATCATGGAGGACGGCAGCTTCGAGGAGCGCGCCCACCTGTCCAGCTGCGGCAGCCTGGATATCTACGAGATCGTCAAGGCGCTGGTGGAGACCGGCTTCGACGGCTATGTCCGTCCGGACCACGGCCGCATGATCTGGGGCGAGACGGGCAAACCCGGCTACGGCCTGTTTGACCGCGCTCTGGGCGCCACCTATATCAACGGCTTGTTCGAAGCCTGCGAGAAAGACCGCAAATAAGGATTTTTGAAAAAGGAGAGATCATTATGCAGAAGAATGTTCTGGATACCAACCTGAGCGGAAAAGTAGCCGTTGTCACCGGTGCCGGCGGCGTGCTGTGCAGCGCTTTTGCAAAAACCCTGGCCCGTGCGGGCGCCAAAGTGGCCCTGCTGGACCTGAACGAGGAAGCCGCGCAGAAATTTGCCGACGAGATCGTGGCAGAGGGCGGCGAGGCGAAAGCCTATAAATGCAACGTTCTGGACAAAGACGTGTGCTGTGCCGTGGCAGACCAGGTGGAAAAAGACCTGGGCAAATGCGACATTCTGGTGAACGGCGCCGGCGGCAACAACCCCCGTGCCACCACCGACAAAGAGTATTTTGAACTGGGCGACATCGACGCCGACACCAAGAGCTTCTTTGACCTGGACGCTTCCGGCGTGGAATTCGTGTTCAACCTGAACTTCCTGGGCACGCTGATCCCCACCCAGGCTTTTGCCCGTCAGATGATCGGCAAAGAGGGCTGCAACATCATCAACATCAGCTCCATGAACGCCTTCACTCCGCTGACGAAGATCCCGGCTTACTCCGGCGCCAAAGCGGCCATCTCCAACTTCACCCAGTGGCTGGCTGTTCACTTCTCCAAAGTGGGCATTCGCGTGAACGCCATTGCTCCGGGCTTCTTCTCCACCAAGCAGAACGCGAAGCTGCTGTGGAACGAAGACGGCACCCCCACGGCCCGCACCGGCAAGATCCTGGCTGCGACCCCCATGGGCCGTTTCGGCGAGAGCGAAGAGCTGGACGGCGGCCTGCTGTTCCTGTTAAACAATGAGGCGGCTTCCTTCATCACCGGCGTGGTTCTGCCCATCGACGGCGGCTTCTCTGCCTATTCCGGCGTATAACTTTTGGTACAATTTCACAAAGGTGGGAGATGGCTTTTGTCATCTCCCACCTTGCTTTTCCACGGGAAAAGGCGCACAATGTAGGTGCGAAAACAGGGGGGCGGATGTATGAGTGAAAAGACGCTTGTCCGGCCGGTGTTTACGGGGCAGGAGCTGCGCAAGCTGATCCTGCCGCTGGTGCTGGAACAGTTTTTGGCCGTGACGGTGGGCATGGCGGATACCATGATGGTCTCCACCGTGGGCGAAGCGGCCGTGAGCGGCATTTCTCTGGTGGATCAGGCGAACCTGCTGCTGATCCAGGTCTTTGCGGCCATGGCCACCGGCGGCGCCGTGGTGGCCAGCCAGTATCTGGGCCGCCGGGACCGGGACGGCGCCCGGGATTCGGCCCGGCAGCTGGTGTATGTGGTGCTGGCCTTGTCTGTGACGCTGGCAGTGGTGTGCGTTGTGTTCAACCGCCATCTTCTGCGCCTGATGTTCGGCCAGGTGGAGCCGGACGTGATGCAGGCTGCGGAAACTTATTTCTGGCTCAGTGCGCTGTCCTATCCCTTTATCGCGGTGTACAACGCGGGGGCGGCACTGTTCCGCAGCATGGGCAACTCCAAGGTTTCGCTGCTGGCGTCGTTTATTATGAACGTGATCAACATCGGCGGCAACGCGCTGCTGATTTACGGGTTCCAGATGGGGGTGGCCGGCGCGGCTACCGCCAGTCTGTTCTCCCGTATGACCGCCTGCTTTATGGTGCTGTACTTGCTGCGCAGCCGACAGAACCCCATCTATCTGGAACAGGTGCTGCACCTGCATTTGGACGGCGGAAAAATCCGCAGCATTTTGAAGGTGGGCATTCCCAGCGGCATTGAAAACGGCATGTTCCAGATCGGCAAGCTGCTGGTAGCCGGTTTGGTGGCTTCGTTCGGAACGGCGTCCATCGCGGCCAACGCCATCTGCAACAACATCGGTTCGCTGGTCAGCATTCCTGCTGCCGCCATCGGCCTGGGCATGGTCACAGTAGTGGGCCGGTGCATGGGAGCGGACGAAAAGAAGCAGGCCCGTACTTACACCCGAAATCTGCTTTTGATAGCCTGGGCCACCATTGTTGTGATGAACGGGCTCATTCTGGTTTTGGCCAAACCGCTGGTGGGCTTTTATGCCATGCCGGCCAGCACCACGGATCTCTCGCTGGAGATTTTGCGGGAGTTCTGTTTGTGGAGCATTTTCAGCTGGACGCCGTCGTTTGTGCTTCCCAACGCACTGCGCGCTGCGGGCGACGCAAAGTTTACCATGTGCGTCAGCATGGTCTCCATGTGGATCTTCCGCATCGGCATGTCGTATGTGCTGGCCTATGCGCTGGACATGGGCCTGCGGGGCGTGTGGCTGGCCATGTATATCGACTGGTGCGTGCGCGCGGTCATTTTCCTGTGGCGCGCCAAGGGCGACCGGTGGCAGCAGAAAAAGGTCATTGAATAAAAAGGGACGATTGAAATGCAGAACGTGTTTTTCGGTACGGAATGGGAGCCATCCGACCCCATCCTGCGTGCGAAACTGATCGAACACATTCTGGGGAAGATGACCGAATGGCAGGTGCCGTTCCTTTTCTGCCGGTTCAGCCGGGAGGCCTATACGATCGATTTATGCCAAAGGGACCGTTTGAAACAGGAGGTGGAGAACCGTCTGTTTCAATACGAAGGCGCGGCTGTGACCTATGCGGGCACAAGCGATGTAATGGCCACGGTGCGGCTGTCGCAAAAGCAATTTGAAAAAGATGCAACTCTCTTTTTGAACTATTTCAGCGAACTGATGCTTGTGCTGCCACGGGAAGGCATTGCCTGGGAGAATTTTCGGGATATCTTTTGTCACGGATTTCCTCCCGGACAGCTGAAACAGGTCAAAAGCATGGCGCAGGAATTGCTGGTGATTGCAACGGATGAGGGGCGGGTACAAGAGCTCCGCTCAACCCAATAGAAAAGCCGCGCCCTTCTGCCTTTTTCAAGGCAGGAGGGTGCGGCTTTGTTTTATTTGCGGGAACGTGTGCGGAAAAGCCGGAGGGCGCTGACCACGGCCAGGGCCGCGGCGCCCAGCCAGAATACGGAGCTGAGCACCTGCAAAATCGAAATCTTTCCGCCGCTCCAGAACTCCCGGTGGAACACCGCGAAGATGCGGATGCCCGTCCAGTAGGGGGTGATCAGCAGAACCAGCACAACGGTGACCCATCCGATCACCAGCCCGGCGTTCCGCCTTATTCGCAGGCACACCGCGCCGCACAGCAGCAGATAGCCGCCCAGCAGCAGGAAGTTCTCGCCGGCAAACGGCCCCAGCACAAGCCGCAAAACGCAGCACAAAAGCCCGACGCCAAACAGGATCAGCCCCAGAATTTTCTGCGTGTCCAAGGCGCCGGCCCGCGGCGCCGGTGCCGGCGGAACGGGCGTGGGTGCCGGCTGGACGGGCGCTGGTTCCGGCGCGCACCGGGGCAATGCGTCCCCTTTGGCCAGTTCGTCCAGGGTGACGCCGAACACCTCGCTCAGGGCGATCAGCTTGTCCAGTTCCGGCACGCTGGCCCCGGTCTCCCACTTGGAGATCGACTGGCGGGATACGTTCAGCTTTTCTGCCAGCTCCCCCTGGGACAGTTTGCTTTGATTGCGCAGCGTGAAGATTTTTTCACCCAATGTCATGGTTTTGCTCCCCTTTCCGCGCTTTGATTATAGCAAAGAAGAGAAGAAATGTCGACCAAGCGAACGGTTCAGTTTTAGCAACCAGCGGTTGCAGAAGCGTTTTTCCGCCTGTGAGGCAGCAGCGGTGATTGACAGAAAGGGAAAACGCTGTTATAATGAACATTGTTCAGTTTGAGGTGATAACATGAATGCAGCGGTAACGTCGCGACAGGACATTTTGGAAGCCTGCCGGCAGCTGGTGCGCACCGATGGCTGGGATGCGGTGAATATCCGCACCGTAGCGGCTGCGTGCGGGGTGGCGGTCGGGTCGATTTACAACTATTTCGGCTCGAAGGCAGAGCTGGTCAGCGCCACGGTGGAAAGCGTGTGGTGCGACATTTTTCACACGCCGGAAGACCCGGATCAGTTTCAAAGCGCGGAAAGCTGTGTGCGTTGGCTTTATCAGCGCATTTTGTATGGCGCGCAGACGTATCCCGGATTCTTTTCCATGCACTCCGCCCGGTTTTTTCATCTGGAAAAGGCCGAAGGGCGCGTTCGCATGGAACAGACCTGGAGCCACATGATGGACGGTTTGTGCACCGTTCTGGAGCGGGATGCGCGCGTGCGGCCGGACGCCTTCGATTCGGCGTTTACGCCCCGGGTCTTTGCGGGAGCGCTGTTTTCTCTGCTGCTGGGCGACATGGTGCGCGGGCAGAACGATCCCGCCGCCGCGCTGGAGTTGGTACGCAGAACATTGTATTGAAAGACAGCCCGCCAGGCGGGCTTCTTTTCAGGCTCAAAATGAACAATGTTCACAATAAAGGAGGAACGTTTATGAAAGTGCAGGCAAAGACGCTGCTGTTGCTGGCGGGTCTGGTCTGGACCGCGGCCGGGGGAAACATTCTCCGCATTGGTCTGGAAACGTACGGGCCGTATGTGAACTGGACCAACGGGCTGATTTCTCTGGCGGTATTTGCTGTTTTCTGGATTTTTGTATGTTCCAGACTGGTGAAAAAACACACGGCACGCATCACTGGATACGAAGACCGGCAGTATTTCTGGCGCTTTTTCGACGGCCGGTCCTTTGCGATCATGGCGGGAATGATGACGGGCGGCATTGTACTGCGCACGGCCCGGCTGGCACCCGACCGGTGCATCGCTGTTTTTTACACGGGATTGGGCGCCGCGCTTTTGGGTGCGGGGCTGGCCTTCGGCATTCGTTTTGTACAGAAAATTGGGTTTTGCAGGGAAGGAGAGATGTTATGAGAGCGATGATGGAGACCGGTTTTGATGCGGTCTATCTGATTTTGGTGCTGACGCTGGGGGTGAAAATGGTCACCTGGAAAAACGCGCCGGCACAATTCCGTCTGTTTGGCGTTATGGCCATTGTGCTGGGCGCGGGTGACGCGTTTCATCTGGTGCCCCGGGCGGTGGCCCTTTGCACCACGGGGCTGGAAAACTTTGTGACGGCGCTGGGCATGGGCAAATGGATCACCTCGGTGACCATGACCGTCTTTTACGTGCTGCTGTACTATGTGTGGCGTTTGCGCTATCGGGTGCAGGGCGGAAACGGCTGGACCGTTCTGGTCTGGGCGCTGGCGGCCGTGCGGATCGTGCTGTGCATGATGCCGCAAAACGAATGGCTGAGTGCCAATCCGCCGTTGAGTTGGGGCATTTACCGCAACCTGCCCTTTGCGGCGCTGGGGCTGGTGGTACTGGTGCTGTTTTACCGCAGCGCCCGGCGGACAAACGACCGGGCGTTTCGCTGGATGTGGCTGACCATTGTGCTCAGCTTCGGCTTTTACATTCCGGTGGTCTTGTGGGCGGACGCAGCTTCCTGGGTGGGAATGCTGATGATTCCGAAAACGTGCGCCTACGTGTGGACCGTGCTGATCGGATATCGCGCATTGCGCAGGGAGGGAACAACATGAAACGATTTGCGAACGCGGCGCTTGTGTACGGAGCGCTTGCCCTGGCGGGCGGGGTGTTTTACCGGGAATTCACCAGACTGTCCGGCTTCACGGGCCGGACGTCGCTGGGACTGGTGCACGCCCATTATCTGGTGCTGGGAACAGGCGTCTGCCTGCTTTTGCTGCTGCTGGAAAAGAACGGGCTTTTGGGTGCCCGCCGGGCGAAATGGGCCGCGCCGGCCTATCATATCGGTTTGAATCTTACGGCGCTGGGGCTGCTGGTCAGGGGCGTTGTGCAGGTGTGCGGTGCATCACTGAGCCCGGCGCTGAACGGTGCGCTGTCCGGCACAGCGGGCCTGGGACACCTGGCGCTGGGTGCGGCTGCGCTGTATTTGCTGGTGCACGTGCGCCGGTCCGTGTAAACAATAAAGCCAAAACGGCCCGCGTGTCTGGGACAGGCGGGCCGTTCACTTTATACACCGAACAGCGTGCGGGCGTTTTCTTCTGTGATGCGCAGAACTTCTTCCTCGGTCAGGCCGCGGATCTCCGCCAGCCGCCGGGCTACGTGCAGGATCAACCCCGAGTGGTTTTCCTTTCCCCGGAAGGGAACGGGCGCCAGATAGGGGCAGTCGGTCTCCAGAAGAATTTTATCCAGGGGGCACGCGGCGGCGGCCTCTACGGTTTTGCGGGCGTTGGCAAAGGTCAAAACACCGCCGAAACCGATGTACAGCCCCTGCGCCGTCAGCCATGCCACGTCGTCGGCACTGCCGGAATAACAGTGCACCACGCCCTTGGGCCGGTGCTTTTTCAGCATTGCGTACGTGTCGGCGTGCGCTTCCCGGTCGTGAACAATGATGGGAAGGTCGTGTGCTTTGGCCACTTCCAGTTCCGCTTCAAACAGGGCTGCCTGCTCTTCTTTGGGAATGGGCCAGTAGTGGTCCAGGCCGCACTCGCCCACGGCCACCACCCGTTTGTCTGCGTACAGGGGTTCAATGGCCTCCAGTTCGGCCCGCCAGTCTCCGCCGAAGCGGGTGCGGGTGGACGCGTCCTCTTCGATCAGGCTTTGGGGATGGATGCCTGCGGCCACATACAGCCAGGGGTATTGGTCCGCCAGGGCCAGACACTGGGTGGCGGTGTCGAAATCGGTGGCGCAGTCCACCACGGCGCATACGCCCTGACCGGGCAGCGAATCCAAAAGCTGCGTGCGGTGGTCGTCAAACCGGTGGGAAGTATAGTGGGAATGGGTGTCGAAAATCATAAGTTACCTCTCGAAAAAAGCGCCCCGCCGGGGCGCTTTTTTGTGTTGTCAGGAGATCAGGCTGCCGGGCTGGACTTCGTCCGGGAAGAAAATCACGGACGCGCCGCCGTCGGGCAGGTTGGCGGCCATGATCATGCCCTCGCTCACGTACTGGCCCTTCATCATGGGACGAGGAGCCAGGTTGGCCACAATGGCCACCGTGCGGCCGATCAGATCCTCAGGTTTGTACCACTTGGCAATGCCGGAGAGCACGGTGCGCTCCCGTTCGCCGTCAAACAGAGTGATCTTCAAAAGTTTGCGGGACTCCTTGATGGTCTCGCAGGTCAGCACCTTGGCTGCACGCAGTTCGCACTTGGCAAAATCGTCAATGGTGATCTGGGGCCGATGCTCCAGGGGCTGCGCATTCTCAGCGGGTTTGGGCGCTTCGGGTTTCGGGGCGGCTTTGGCGCGGGCGGCAGCCTCTGCCTTGGCCAGCTCTTCCAGCTCTTTGGCGGCGTCAATGCGGGGGAACAGCGCCTCGCCCTTTTGCACGGTGTAAGCCGCATGGGTGCCGAAGCCCTTCAAATCGTCGTAGCGCATGGCTTCGCCCGCAATGCCCAGCTGAGCCGCCATTTTCGGCGTGGTATCGGGCATGAAGGGCGCCAGCAGCGTAGCCACATAGCGCAGGCTTTCGCACAGGTTGTACAGTACAGCGGCCAAACGGGGCTTGTTGGCCTCGTCTTTGGCAAGCACCCAGGGGGTGGTCTCGTCGATGTACTTGTTGGCGCGCTGAATGCCCTTGAAGATCTCCGCCAGAGCCTGCGGGATCAGCAGCTCGTCCATATCGGCGGTGACATTGGCAGGCATGGCCTCGATGACGGCTTTCAGTTCGTCGTCAAAGGCGCCGGAAACGCGCTCTTCGGGCAGGGTGCCGTCGAAGTACTTTTCCACCATGCTCACGGTGCGGCTCAAAAGGTTGCCCAGGTCGTTGGCCAGGTCGGAGTTGATGCGGGAGATCAGCGCTTCGTTGGAGAAGTTGCCGTCGTTGCCGAAGGGAATCTCGCGCAGCAGGAAATAGCGGATGGCGTCCACGCCGTAGCGCTCGCACAGGATCACCGGGTCCACCACGTTGCCCTTGGATTTGGACATTTTGCCGCCGTCCAGCAGCAGCCAGCCGTGGCCGAATACCCGCTTGGGCAGGGGCAGATCCAGCGCCATCAGCATGGCGGGCCAGATGATGGTGTGGAAGCGCAGAATTTCCTTGCCAACCATGTGCAGGTCCGCGGGCCAGTATTTGTCGTAATCGTTGTAGGCGTCGTTGTCATATCCCAGGGCAGTGATATAGTTGGACAGCGCGTCCACCCACACATACACGGTGTGCGCGGGGTCGAAGTCCACGGGGATGCCCCACTTCACAGAAGTGCGGGACACACAGGTGTCCTGCAGGCCCTGGTTGATGAAGGCGATCATTTCATTTTTGCGGCTTTCGGGCTGAATAAAGTCGGGGACGTCCTCATACAGCTTCAAAAGACGCTGGGCGTATTTGCTGGTTTTGAAGAAATAGGCCTCTTCCTCGGCCTCGTATACGTCGCCGCCGCAGTCCGGGCATTTGCCGTCCTTCAGCTGGCTGTCGGTCCAGAAGCTCTCGCAGGGTTTGCAGTAATGGCCTTTGTAGCAGCCTTTGTAGATGTCGCCCTGTTCGTACAGTTTTTTGAAGATTTTCTGCACGGCTTTTACGTGATAGTCATCGGTGGTGCGGATGAACCGGTCGTTGGAAATGTTCATCAGTTTCCACAGGTCTTTCACGCCGCCTTTTCCTTCGACGATCTCGTCCACGTACTCTTTCGGGGTCACGCCTTTGGCGGCGGCCTTGTCCTGAATTTTCTGGCCGTGCTCATCGGTTCCGGTCAGAAACAGAACGTCGTAGCCCTGCATCCGTTTGTAGCGGGCCAGTGCGTCGCAGGCCACGGTGGTGTAGCTGTGGCCGATGTGCAGCTTGTCGCTGGGATAGTAAATGGGCGTTGTAATGTAGTAGGTCTTCTTTTCCATATGTATTCTTCCTTTCAAAGTGCGCGAATGGAACGCACTGTGATTTATGTGCCGCGCAAGGCATCGGCCTTGCGGTCAACAGCGTCAAACAGTTCCCGGTACAGCTGCGTTTCGCCGGGATAAGGGTGGGTCAGAGCCGCTTTTTCAAAGGCGGCCCGGGCTTTTTGCGCGTCTGTCTCGCTTCCGGTCTGCAGGCGGGCGGCGGCATACAGCGTGCACTGGCTGGGCGGCGAGGTCTTGCCCGCCCGCAGTGCCCCCAGCAGTTTCGGCGTGCACAGCTTGCCCGCCTCGGGACCGGGGCCTTTGGTCAACAGCGTCAACAGCAGTACGTCCCCTTCGGAGGCCAGCTTCTGGGCCGGCACCACCTGAGGAAACTGCAGCAGCTGGTTTAACAGGGCGATGGTCTGGTCATAGTCACCGGCGTCCATGCGGCGGGCCGCTTCCAGAACCAGCAGCCCAAAGGTCAGCGCCGGGGTGTGCTCTGTAAAATCCGGCAGAGGCTGGGTCCAGTCGGCGGGCAGGTCCAAAGGCCGCGCGCCCTGGGCCAGCCGCGCGTTGGCCGCCAGAGTGATCCAGAAGGCGCGGCGCGCCTCAGCGCCTTTGCGCAGGGCCAGAAGGTTCACACCGTCGTTGCACACGTCGGGCAGGGGCAGCAGATTGACGAGGCCCATGAACAGATTGGTCAGACCCGCGCTGGCGCACAGAAATCCGGCCAGCGAGGGAAGTGCAAAGGCAATTCCCAGCAGCAGCGCACCACCCAGCAGATTGAACAGCGCGCCGCCCAGATTGTACAGCACATAGGGATAGGCGCCGTCCGGCTGGCCGGGCGGCGCCATCAGGCACTGGCCGGCGGTCCCTGCCACCTGGCAGCGGCCCCGCACCAGTTTGCCGTCCCGTTTGGTCCAGATGGTCTTTCCCGCCCGGAAGGAGACAAATTCATAGCCTGTGGCCAGCCCGAACACCAGATGGCCGGCCTCGTGCAGCGGAACAGAGAACATGAAAACCACAGACATCCACACGAGCGTGACCAGCAGACTCAGCAGAAGGGGGAAGAGAGACAGGTCCAGCACCACAGGCAAAAAGGCGGAGTACAAAGCCACCAGCACAATGCCCATCACGGCGCCGATCAAGATAAAAGCCAATTTTCGGAACAGTCTTTTCATAGAGGGCTCCTCTGCCGCAAAGAGCGGGGGACGCAGGAACGCACCGGGTTATTTCTCGTCGATAAAAAAGCGCTTGTACCAAACCAAAAACGTAAATACGGTCCAGATTTTGCGCTGGTTGTTGGCCTTCTCCTGGAAGTGGTCATCCAGCAGCTTCATCAAAGCGGTGGTGTCAAAGAAAATCGCCGCGTAGTCGCTGGTGAAATATTCTTTGACCAGGTTGTAATATTTCTTCTCCCGCAGCCAGTAGCGGATGGGCACCGGGAATCCCTTTTTGGGACGGTTGGCCCACTCGTCGGGCAGGGTGCGGTTGGCGGCATGACGCATGACCACCTTGGTGTTCGTGCCCTGAATGCGGTAGCGGGTGGGAATGGTCTCGGCAAAGGACATCACTTTTTTATCCAGGAAGGGCACCCGCAGCTCCAGACTGTGCGCCATGCACATTTTGTCGGCCTTCAGAAGAATGTCTCCCGGAAGCCACAGGTTCATGTCCAGATACTGCTTTTTGGTCACTTCGTCCTTGTCTTTGACGCGGGCGTAGACTTCGCCGGCCAATGTGTGGGGCGAGGGACCGTTTCGGTAGGCGGGCTTCAGAACGGCCTCGGCTTCCTTTTCGGGGAAGACCAGGGCCTGACCCAGGAAGGAATCCTCGGGCCGCTCGGCACATTTCAGCAGGAAATTTTTGCCTTTGAAATAGGGCATTTTCTTGGCCACGTCCGCAGCCAGACGGCGCAGCGGGCGGGGGATGCGCTTGAACTTCTCCATGGCGGGGGTATCGGCGTACCATTCATACCCGGCAAAAATCTCATCCGCACCTTCACCGGACAGGACCACCGTCACATGCTCCCGGGCCAGCTTGGCCAGAAAATACAAAGGCACGCTGGAAGGGTTGGACTGGGGTTCGTCCATGTGATACTGGATGTCGGGGAACGCGTCAAAGCATTCCTCGGCGGTCAGCAGCTTGCGGTAATTGGTCACGCCCAGCTTTTCGGACAGTTCAGCCGCGTAATTGGTCTCGTTGAACTTGTGATAGTCAAAGCCCACGCTGAACGTGTTGTCCGGCATCAGGCAGGCGGTGATATAACTGGAGTCCACGCCGCCGGACAGGAAGGAACCCACCTTGACGTCCGCAATGCGGTGCGCCTGCACGGATTCGTGCACGGTTTCATCCAGCTGCTGGGTGCAGGCTTCAAAGTCCTGCTCTTTGGGCTCGAAGTTGCAGTCCCAATACCGCTGGGTGGTCAGACGGCCGTTTTCATATACCAGATAGTGCGCGGCCGGAAGTTTGTACACGCCTTTGAAGAAGGTCTCTTCCGTAGCGGAGTACTGGAAAGTGAGGTAGGGGCGCAGCGCGTTCTCATTGACCTGCTTGACAAAATCCGGATGGTCCAGAAAACTTTTGATCTCGCTGCCGAAAATCAGACCCTTGTTGCCGGGGATGGGGTAGTAGTAAAAGGGCTTGATGCCGAAGATGTCCCGGGCGCCGAACAGGCGTTTGCGCTGCGTGTCCCAGATCACAAAGCCATACATGCCGCGCAGGCGGTACACCACATCGGTGCCCCACTCCTCGTAGCCGTGTACCAGAACTTCCGTGTCGGCATGACAGTGGAACGTGTGGCCTTTGGCTTCCAGCTCCTTGCGCAGCTCCATGAAATTGTAGATCTCGCCGTTAAAGGTGACGATGACGGTGCCCTCTTCGTTTTTCATGGGCTGCGCGCCTGCCTCGGACAGGTCCAGAATGGACAGGCGGCGGAATCCCAGGGCCACGTCTTCGTCGGTATACATGCCGCCCATGTCCGGTCCGCGGTGTACGATGCGGTCCATCATGCGCTGCAGAATGGTCTCTTTGCTGTTTAAAATGCCTGTAAATCCGATAAAACCACACATAGGGGGTCAATCCTCCTCAAAGCCGATGGGTGTTTTGCCGAACGCCAGAATGGCGTGTTTGGCCAGAACTTCCATCGAGTCGATATAAAAAGAATCCAGATGCTCGTCCCGTTTGATGAGAGACAGCTCCGTGCAGCCCAGAATGATGCGGCCGCAGCCGGCGCTGCGCAGATGGTCCGATACCTCGCAGAAAGCCTGCATGTCGGCAGGTTTTCCCTGCTTGATATCCTTGTAGATGATATCCATGATCTTTTGCTGGTCGGCGGGGCAGGGTACTTCACAGGCGAGCCCCTGCGCTTCGCACTGGCGCTGATAGGTGCGCGTTTCAATGGTGCCGCTGGTGGCAAGGATGCCCACCTTGTCGCAGCGCTGTTTGGCGGTGCGCACCGTCTCTTCCACCATGTTCAAAATGGGAACGGGAATGGTCTGGTTCAGACGGTCGTAAAAATAGTGCGCCGTATTGCAGGGAATGGCCAGCATCTCGGCGCCAAAGGTCACCAGCCGCGCCGCGTCCGCCGCCATGATGTCAAAGGGGTCGTCCTGGCTTTGTCCCAGAATGAAGCGCGTGCGGTCCGGGGTGGTGGCCCGGCTGTTGATGATGATGTCGAGGTGGTCCTGGTCGCAGGCGGCCTTGGTGTGGCGGGTCACAAGTTCGTAAAAATAAACCGTGGCCATGGGGCCCAGCCCGCCCAGAATGCCCAGCATCTTTGGAGGCATACACGTCCCTCCTTACTTGTAATAGGTTTTGAACTTCTTGAAATAGCGCTGCATGTGCACCAGATAATAGGCCATGCGCTTGGGGTTGGTCAGAAGGTCCGGCCGGTAGCCGAAGCTGGTGGTCTCCCGGCCTTCCCGGGCCAGCTGACGCGCTTTGGCCACGAAGGCGGGGCTCTTTACATATTTGTACACCACAGCCCGGGGCACGGAATGCCAGAACGTCTCTTTCTGGTTCATCACGCAGGGGCCCAGGTCCTTGTTCAGCACCCGGTCTTCCACCACGTACCGGGCCAGGTTGTAGCCCGCGCCCGTCACATAGTAGTTGGAACGGCCCTGACGCAGATTGATCTCGAACACGCGGTAAGAGCCGTCCCGGCTGTCGTACTTCACATCAAAGTTGGCGAAGCCCGTGTAGCCGATGTCCTCAAGGAAGGCTTTCAGCGTTTCCATCAGAGATTCGTTGTACTCGGTGATGATGGCCGCGTGGTTGCCCAGTGCTTTGGGCGTGTGCTCCTCCAGGCCCACGTGACCCAGGCACATCATTTTTACGCGGCTGTTTTTGTCCACATAGGCGGTCAGCACGTGCATAAAGCTGTCGTCGCCGGGCACCATGTCCTGCACCAGAACTTTGTCCGGATAACCGGCGCCGTAAATCTGTGCCAGAATGCGGGCAGCCTCCTGAGGATTCTGGGCTGTGTAGACCTTTTTCATGCCGTCGAAGGGATGCTTCCAATACAGAATGGAAGAAGACGGCTTCACGATCACCGGGTAGGAAAAGCCCAGTGCCTCTTCGCTCAGTTCCTCAGCCGGCAGTGCCTTCTGGGCGCAGAAGGTTTTCGGATAGGGAATGTGATACTGGTCGCACAGATCGTAGAAGTCCGCTTTGGAAACCAGCTTGTCCCGCAGCGCGGGGGTGATATAGGGCGCGACGCAGTTTTCGGGCAGTTCGTCCCGAATGTCCATCAAAAGGCTGGCATAGTCATCGGTGCAGCCCAGCACAATGCAGGTCTTGTCCGCGTGCTGGTGCGCAAATTGGGTCACCGTGGCCAGCAGCGTGTCCCGGTTGTCGATGTCCTGAATATAGGTGCACTGCACAATGCGGGAGTACATGGTGTCGCCCATGGGCCAGCGGCCGAACGCATGGGAAACCACGCCGTACTCTTCGTGAAAGGCGCGCGCCACAGAATAACAGTTCATGTCCGCGCCGATCAGCACAGGCAGAATCTCAGGTGTTTGAGCCATACAAAAAGCCTCGCTTTTTCACACGGGGTACACAACCCCATAATATTACTACTTTATTATATAGCCAAAACGGGGCTTGTCAACCAAACGGACAGGGGAAAAGTGGCGGACAGAAACACAAAAAAGCGGCAGCGCCTTTCGCGCTGCCGCCTGTTTCATTGATTCAATTGTCCAAACCGATTCTCCGCTTTTTCAGAGTTAAAAAACATTTGCCTTTTAACCACTGCGGAAAGGGTGGTTCCCCTTTTTCTTTACCAGTGCATGGGTCTTATTTCCCTTCAAAAGATCTACCGGTTTACTCGCCTGAAGATCTCAGTCTCAAGCGCATTTCATTCATTCAACCACAAACAAAACTGGATTTTTGCGATCTATTATAAATGTGAATGTGTTTGGAAGAACAAGGCCGATTGCCTAGTACATTGGTATAAAAACCTTTCTCTCGTTTTTATTTTGGTCCCCGTTTTCGGATTGCCTGTTTTTCAAGACGATCTTCGGAACCTTTGCAGCTTCTTTGCTGCTGTAACCGCCGCTTTATTTTTTATGGGCAAGATCTCCAGTGATCTTATGCCGTTCTATTTTGTGGGGCGGTGTTTGTGTGCCTCTCGGCTGCAAGACGCATAAGCTCATGTTGGCGGCGCCTCGCTACACGGTGTTCCATCTGCCTCATCTCCTGCGGTTTCTCTTCCCGCAACTCCGGGCAGTGAACCAGCTCTAATCGATGTTCAATCGTAGCGGTCCGTCCTGAGTTATACGCCCTGCACCAACTGCACAGGTTCTTCTGCTTGGTACATGGGCTTCAACTCCCTTCCTGTTTTCTGTCTTTATTATAGCCCGGGAATGGATTATGCGCAATAGACAAAATAGAAGAAACTTATAGTAAAATTCTATCTAATATACACATAAAACTGCGGTGCGTACAGTTGACGGCGGCCGGAAAAAACGTCATAATAGAGAAAAGAAACAAGCAGGGGGATGGAGCATGAAGGCACACATTGCCGCGGCGGCGCCGCGGGCTTATTATTACGGCGTCACGGACGGGCGCGCCGCGCTGCTGGAGGTGCTGAACGGGTTCGGCATCACAGCCAGCGCCATTGCGCCGGGGCAGCTGGTGCGCACGGTGGCGCAGCTGGACGAGCCGTGCGCGGCGGCGCCGGTGAGCGGCCCGGCGGAGAGTCTTTTGCTTTTGGACGGCGTGGACGGTCCGGCGCTGCAGGCGCTTCTGGCGGCGCTGCGGGCGCGGGAGGTTTCGGTGGACTACAAAGCGGTGGTCACGCCCCACAACCGAAGCTGGACAGTGCTGGAGCTGATGGAAGAACTGAAGCGGGAGCGGCAGGCGATCAGGGAGGCGCAAAAACAATGAAAATTGACACATTGACGCAGGAGATCCGCCAGGCGGGCTGCGCGGGGTTCTGTTATGAGCAGACCGGCCGGCCCCGCTTTCGGGACCGGGTGACCTTTTACCGGGACGGGCGTGTGCTGTTTGAGCGGTTTTGCTACGGTGAGGCAGCAGGCAAGGCCTGTTCCATGTGGGCGGCGGCTGTGGACGAGCAGGGCCGCATTTTGTGGGACTATGACAGCTGCTCCTACACGGGCAAAAGCGAAGCGCCTGTGCAGATCACGGGCGCCGGACGCGGCGGCCTGGTGCTGGACGGAAAGCCTGCTTTGTGGGAGCGGGTGGAGACCTTGAAAACCGACAAGGAGCACGGTTACGGCGCACTGAAGATTTTGTGGCTGCGCCTGCGGGGAAAGTGACGGACCTGCCGGTGCAAATAAAAAAGGGGGCTGCGGCCCCCTTTTTTGTTTGTGTTTATGCGATCTGGAACAGATAGAATTTGAGATAACTGGTTTCGGGCACGCCCCACAGAATGGGGTGATCCGGCGCCTGCTGGCGCGCCTCGATCTGGCGCAGCTGCACGCCCGCGTCCCTGGCGGCGTCCCGCAGCATCCGGCAGAAGGCCTCTTCGGTGGCGAAGTGGCTGCAGCTGCAGGTGGCCAGATAGCCGCCCCGGGGCAGAAGCTTCATGGCCCGGTAGTTGATCTCCTTGTAGCCCCGCAGCGCCGCGTGCAGCGTTTTGCGGGATTTGGTGAAGGCGGGCGGGTCCAGAATGATGAAATCGTACTTGGGTGCGCCCGGCTGGGCCAGCGTGGGAAGCAGATCGAACACGTCCGCTGCCACGCACTCCATCACGTCTTCCACGCCGTTTACCTGCGCGTTGTGCCGCGCCATTTCCACGGCGCTCTCGCTCACGTCCACGGCGGTCACATGGGCCGCGCCGCCCAGGGCTGCGTTCAGTGCGAAGCTTCCGGTGTGGGTGAAGCAGTCCAGAACGGTTTTGCCCTTGGCCAGGCGCGCCACGGCGGCCCGGTTGTATTTCTGGTCCAGGAAAAAGCCGGTCTTCTGCCCGTTTTCCACGTCCACGGTGTACTTGACGCCGTTTTCCACGATCTCGGCCAGCGGCGAAGCGGGCGTGGACAGCTCCGGAACGGGGAACCAGCCCTTGTAGGTTTCCAGCCCTTCCAGCGTGCGGATGGCCACGTCGTTGCGCTCATATACGCCGGTGATCTCCTGGCCGTCTTCCCGCAGAAGTTCCACCAGCTGCGGCAAAAGAAGGCCTTTCAGACGCTCCATGCCCACGCTGAGCACCTGGACCGAAAGCAGAGGGCCGAACCGGTCCACGGTCAGGCCGGGGAAGTGGTCCGCCTCGCCGAACACGATGCGGCAGCAGGTCAGCTCTTCCGGCCGCAGAACGGTTTTGCGGTACTGCCAGGCGTGGTCCAGCCGGCGGCGCCAGAAAGCGGGGGAGAAATCGTCGTTGGCGTTGCGGGACACCAGCCGCACCCGGATCTTGCTTTGCAGGCTGACAAAACCGGTGCCCAGATACTGGCCCTTGGGGCCGACCACGTCTGCCAGCACGCCGTTTTCCACGGCGGGGGCCTGGGTCACTTCGGTGTCGTAGATCCAGGGATGGCCTTCCCGCACGGAACGGGCGGCTTTTTCGGTGACGGTGAACAGGGGAAACGAGCGCTGCTGCTTCATATACAAATACCTCGATTTTTCAGTCTTTCTCCATTATAATAGAGCCAGAGGAAAATGAACAGGGGGAACAGACATGGAAATTGAACGCAGATGGAAAATCGCCGGCTTCCCGGAGAATCTGCCGCTGCTGCGGCAGGCGCACATGCGGCAGGGATACATTGCCACCGCGCCGGTGGTGCGCATCCGCACGGACGGGGCCCGCTGCGTTTTGTGCTTTAAGGGAAAAGGCACGCTGGCCCGGGAAGAGATCGAGACGGACATTGACGCCGAGACCTTCCGCCGGCTGGAGGCGTTCATCGGCAAGCCGCTGGTGAGCAAGGACTACCGGGTGTATGCCCTGCCCGACGGCCGCCGGCTGGAGGTGAGCCTGGTGGACGAGGACCTGCCCACCCGCTTTTTCTACGCCGAGGTGGAGTTTGACACGGTGGAGCAGGCGCAGGCGTATGTGCCGCCCGCGGACATCGGCCTGCAGGAGGAGATGACCGAGGACCGGGGCTTTTCCATGAGCGCGTACTGGAAGCGGACCCGGTTGGGGGATTGACGGCTGCGCGGGAATGTGTTATTCTCACAGCAGACTGAAAAATTGGAAGTGAGAAGATGCGCAAATAATCCGGCTTTGTACGGCAGAAAACAGGCTGCGTCGGGCAGCTTTGTTTTGTGCGCCACAAAAGCGGGGTGATTTGCGCGTCCGGGCCTCTTTGTTCGACAAAAGCCGCGGATGCGGCGGGCTGCGCCCTTGCGGGGTGCGGTTCGCTGTCCCGCGGTTTTTTGTTGAAAGGAGGCGCTTGTATGGCGCAAATTTCCGTAGAACATCTCACGTTTGCCTATGACGGCGGCGACCCGCTGTTTGAAGATGTGTGCTTTTCCATAGACACCCGGTGGCGGCTGGGGCTGACCGGGCGCAACGGCAGGGGCAAAACCACGCTGCTGCGGCTGCTGGCCGGCCGGCTGCCGGACGGCGGAGCCGTGCGCGGGCGTCCGGCCTGCGTGCTGTTCCCGTTTTCTGTGCCGGACCCGTCCCTGCCCGCGGGGCAGCTGCTGCGCGCCTTTGCACCGGATGCACCGGAATGGCGCTGTGCCTGCGAGGCGGACCGCCTGGGTCTGCGCGGGGAGACGCTGGCCCGCCCCTTTGCCGCACTGTCCGGCGGGGAGCAGGTCAAGTGCATGCTGGCCGCGCTGTTTGTGCAGGAAGAGGGATATTGCCTCATCGATGAGCCCACAGATCATCTGGACGCGGAAGGCCGCGCCTGTGTGAGCCGGTATCTGAAGGAGAAGGACGGCTTTTTGCTGGTCAGCCACGACCGGGATTTTCTGGACGGGTGCGTGGACCACATGCTGGCGCTGGGCCGGGAAGAGGTGACGCTCTGCCGGGGCAACTATTCCACCTGGGAGCGGGAAAAGCTGCGCCGGGACGAGGCCGAGCGCGCCCGCAGCGAAGGGCTGCGCCGGGAGATCGCCCGGCTGGATCAGGCGGCCCGCCGCGCTGCGGACTGGGCGGGAAAGGCGGAGGCGGAAAAACA
Organism: uncultured Ruthenibacterium sp.; assembly: GCA_944388395.1. GTDB lineage: Bacteria > Bacillota > Clostridia > Oscillospirales > Ruminococcaceae > Ruthenibacterium > Ruthenibacterium komagatae. The sequence continues at coordinate 13,297 of CALXIP010000005.1, read as the reverse complement.
TGCGCGCAATTCCGGCCTGCGGCCGGACCGGGGGTATCTGGGTCACAAGGCGGCCAAACTGATGAAGCACGCCAAAACGGTGCAGGCTCGCCGCGAGGAGGCGGCCGCTGAAAAACGGCAGCTGCTGCGGAAGGCGCAGACCGCGGAGGAACTGCGTTTTCAGCCGCTGCGCTGGGAGAAGGCGTCGCCGCTGGTGCGGGCCGAAGACCTGACGCTGTATTACGACGGCCGGCCGGTGTGCCGGGCGGATTTCTGCCTTCAGGCGGGCCGGCGCCTGGCGCTGACCGGCCCCAACGGATGCGGAAAAAGCACGCTGCTGAAAGCGGTCTGCGGCGTGCCGGTAGAGCGCACCGGCACGCTGGCCACGGCCCCGGGGCTGGTGGTGTCCGCCGTGCCGCAGGACCCGGCGTTTCTGAAAGGAGAACTGACGCAGCTGGCCCGGCGGGAGGGCGCGGACGTGACGCTGTTTTTTACGTTTCTGCGCAAGCTGGGGCTGGAGCGCACAATCTTTTCGCTGGATGCGGCCCGGCTCAGCACCGGCCAGAAAAAGAAAGTGCTGCTGGCCCTGAGCCTGGCGCGCCCGGCGCACCTGTATGTGTGGGACGAGCCGCTGAATTATGTGGATGTGCTGTCGCGCCGGCAGATCGAAGTGCTTGTGCAAACGGCGGATACGGCAATGCTGGTGGTGGAACATGATCGCGCGTTTTTACGCAATATCGGCGCAGAAATATTAGCACTTAAATAAATAGAGTGCTAGAGTACAAAGAAAAATGTTGATTTACCAAGGAAAAACGAAAACATTGTGACGAATTTGTGAAAATTAGCACTCTATTGTTGACAGTGCTAAAAAACTGGGTATAATAAAATTGTACCTTGAAGGAGGGCTTCAGGGAAACAAAAAACAAATCACAATGAAGGCAAACGAAGGCGGAACAAAGTTCCGCCGGGAAAGACGTTTTGATTGGAGGAATGACTTATGTTGCCTAGCATTTTTGGTGAAAATCTGTTCGATGAATTCTTTATGGATCCGTTCAACGATCCGTTCTTTACTTCCAGCCGGAACGCGCTGTACGGAAAACACAGCAAAAACTTGATGAAGACCGACGTGCGTGAAACGGACGGTACCTATGAACTGGATATTGATCTGCCCGGTTTCAAGAAAGATGAGATCAATGCAGAGATCCGCGACGGATATCTGACAGTCAGCGCCGCCAAAGGTCTGGACAAAGACCAGAGCGACAAGGACGGCCGCTACATCCGGCGTGAGCGCTATGCCGGCCAGTGCAGCCGCAGCTTCTACGTGGGCGAGGGCGTGACGGAACAGGATATTTCCGCGAAGTTTGAAGACGGCATCCTGCGCCTGTCCATCCCCAAGAAAACGCAGCCGCAGCTGCCGGAGACCCGGCGCATCGCCATTGAGTAATCACCTGAAAAACGCCCCGGCGGGCATGCCCGCCGGGGCGTTTTTGTTTTCAGAAATCGAAGTCGCAGCTCACGCGTTCAGAAATCACGCTGTGCACAAACTTTTTCACTTCCATGTGAGCCGGGTGATCCTGGTACACCGCCAGCGCGTCCCGGTCGGTCAGCTCAGAGACCAGCGCCACATCAAACCCGGCGAACCCGCGCCCCACCTGGGCGCTGACAAGGCCGGGCACCACTCCTACCAGACCTTCCAGTTTTTCCTTCATTTGGGCGGCGTTTTCGTCCTTGTGGGCGGGGTCGGTGAGATTCCATAATACAATGTGTTTTACCATAAACTGATTCTCCTTTTTGTATTTTCAGGGCTCGGGGTCTTCTTCCTCCGCCGGCGGGCGGATGGCAAGAGGGCCCAGGCCCAGATCATTGTTCAGACGGCTGGCGCTTGCAATAGACGTTTTGCCGTACTTTTTGCGAATAGCGTCCAGGCTTTTTTCCAGATGTTCCCGCTTTTCATCGCTTTGGGGTTCCGGCTCCAGCAAAGAGAGCTGACGGGCGTCGGTGCCGTCGGTCAGGCCCATGGCCGTGACGCTGAGCATGCGGATGGGCTTGCCGGCGGGCCAGTTTTTGTCCACCAGTGCCAGCGCGGCGCGGGCAATGTCCCGGGCCAGATGAGTGGGGGCGGGCACAGGCGCCTGCCGGGTGATGGAGCGCAGGTCGGTATCTTTGATGAGAACCTGCACCACCGTGCACAAAAGCCCGTGGGCGCGCAGCCGGGCGGCCACTTCGTCGGAGAGCGCGGTCACGCCGGTGACCACGTCGTCCCGGCTGACCAGGTTGCGGCGAAACGTCATGTTGTTGCCCACGCTTTTCACTTCGGGCTGTTCACCGGCGGTTCGCACGGGGGCGTCGTCTTCGCCCAGGGCGTACCGGCGCAGCTCGCCGCCCAGTTTGCCCAGGGCCTGCTGCAGCTGCCCGGGGTCTGCGCCGGCCAGCTGACCGATGTTGCGCACCCCCAGCCCGGCCAGCGTCTTCTGAGTGGCACGGCCCACGTACAAAAGGCTTTCCACCGGCAGCGGCCACACGATGCGCTTGAAGTCATCCGGGCCGATGACCGTGGTGGCGTAGGGCTTTTTGTAGTCGGACCCCAGTTTGGCGAACACTTTGTTGAAACTCACGCCCACGGACAGCGTCAGCCCGGTTTCCTCACGCACCACACGGCGGATCTGGTCGGCCACTTCTTTGGGCGAAGCGCCGAACAACCGCCAGGTGCCGGTCATGTCCAGCCAGCTTTCGTCAATGCCGAAGGGCTCCACCCGGTCGGTGTAGCGGGCGTAAATGGCGTTCACCTGCCGGCTTTTGGCACGGTACCGGTCGTGATGCGGGGGCAGCAGCGTCAGGTTCGGGCATTTGCGCAAGGCACTGTACACCGTTTCCGCCGTCTGAATGCCGAAGCGCTTGGCCGGTTCGTTCTTGGCCAGAATGATGCCGTGGCGGTTTTCCGGGTCACCGCAGACAGCCACCGGCACGTCCCGCAGTTCCGGATGCGACAAAAGTTCCACTGACGCATAAAAACTGTTGCAGTCGCAGTGGAAGATCACCCGGTCCGCGTTCATGCTGCCACCCCCTTTTTGTTTATTATATCATTTTATGATATAGTAGAAAACAGCAATTGTGGAGGAGAAAAAATGGCAAAACCCAAATGGTATACTCTGTTTGCATGGGGCTGGACAGCCCTGTTTGTGGTGGTGCTGGCGGATGTGATTTTCAACAACTGTACGCCCTATTATGAGGTGAAGGCCCTTCCGGCGCTGGTGTGCGGCGGCGCGGTGTTTGCGGTGCTGACGATGGCATGGCGGCTGTGGAAAAAACACGGCGTTCAACCCGAAGGACGCCTGGAAGCCGTGCTTGTGGCGGTGCTGCTGGGCGGTTACTGGGTCCTGCAGCTGGTCTTTGCCTTTGTGCTGGAAGTGCAGCCCACCTGCACCTGGGATTTTGGCCTGGTGTTCAGCGCGGCACAGCAGTATGCCCAAAGCGGGGTGCTGCCCGGCGATTACTTCAGCCAGTTTCACAACAATGCGCCCATGTACCTGGTGCTGGTGGCTTTTTTCAAAGTGCTGGGCGCCCTGGGTGTGCAGGATGTGATGCCGGCGGCACTGGTCTGCAATACGCTGTGCGTCAATGGGGCGCTGCTGCTGTTATACCGGGTGCTGCGCCGGCTGTATGGCGCCAAGAGTGCGCTGTTTGGGCTGGCGGGGGCGTTTTTGTTCCTTCCGTTCCTGTTGTACGGCCCCATTGTGTATACAGACACAGTTACATTGCCCTTTCCCATCGGTGCGCTGGCGCTGTGGCTCAGTGCACGGGAGCGGCCCGCGGGCGCCGGGCGGATGCTGCGCTGCGCGGGTGCGGGCCTTTTGGCAGCGGCGGGCGCCTGGCTGAAAATTACGGTGGCCATCGCTTTGATCGCGGTGGTGCTGGACGCGCTTTTGTATGCGGGCGGGCGCCGCGGCTGGAAGATGGCCGGGTGCATGGTGCTCAGCTTTGCGGCGCTGTACGGTGCGCTGAGTTTTGCCGCACTGCACAGCCCCTGGCTGCCTGCCTACGACCGGGAAAAGGCGATCCCCTGGCAGCATTGGGTGATGATGGGGCTTTCCGGCGACGGCGGGTACAACGACGCGGATTATAAGCTGACCCTTGCGGGTGAAGACTACAGCGCACGGGTGGAGATCGCACAGGATGAAATCGTGCGCCGGGTGCGGGAGATGGGCCTCACGGGCCTTGCGGCCCATGGGGCAGACAAGCTGAGCTATATTTTCGGCGACGGATTGTACTATGCGCCCATGAAGCTGGACATCGGCAATGTGCACAAGGGCAATCCCCTGCAGGCGTACTTCGTCCAGGGAATGCCCCACACCGGGCGGGCCGTGTACGCCGCGCTGGGCATGCAGACGGCGCTGCTGGCGGGCCTTGCGGCGGCGGGGGTGCGTTCGGCCCTGCGGCGGGACCACCGGGCCACGGTGCTGCGTGTGGCGGTGCTGGGGCTGACGCTGTTTTTGCTTTTGTGGGAGGCGCGCAGCCGTTATCTGCTGAATTTTTTGCCGGTGATGCTGGCAGCGGCCTTCCCCGCAGTTGACGAAGGCCGTCAAAGCGTTTAGAATGAACGTAATGGCGCATGAGCGCATTTTTATTGAGAAAAGAGGGAGAGATATGGATAAGAATACAAGCAGAATCCTGCAGGAACTGGCCAATGCCGCCGACGAAGCGAAAAGCGCGGTGCACAGTGCGGCTGCCGCCATGGGCGAAAAGTACGACAGCGTGAAGGCCGGGCTGGAGATGAACCGGCTGGAGATCCGCCAGGAGGCGGTGTTCAGCGACATCGGCCGGGTGCTGTTTCTGATCCACACCGGGAAAATCAAGGATACCATGGAGACCGACGAGGGTCCCCGTTCGCCCCAGCAGGTGATCGACGAGCTGCTGATCGGCGCGGAGCAGATCCAGCAGGAGATCGACGCGGCACAGGCGCGCATGCAGGAGAACCGCCCCGGCCGTTACTGCACCAAGTGCGGCCGCGAAGTGGGCGAGGACGACGTGTACTGTGCTGCCTGCGGCGCGAAACTGGCGGAGAAATGACCGCCTGAAAGAGAGGATGAGCCGTCATTTTTTCCCTGTATGACTATTTTTGGTTTTTTCTGATTTACTCTTTCCTGGGCTGGTGTCTGGAAGTGTGCTTTTGCACGGTGGACACCGGCAAGCTGGTGAACCGCGGCTTTCTGAACGGACCGGTGTGCCCCATTTACGGGTTTGGCATGTCGGCGGTGCTGGCGGTGCTGGCCCCGGTGCAAAGCAGCACGCTGGCGCTGTTTTTGGGGGGAATGGTGCTGGCCAGCGTTTTGGAACTGGCCGGCGGCTGGGCGCTGAAAAAGCTGTTTCACACCACCTGGTGGGACTATTCGGACCAGCCCTTCAATCTGGGCGGATACATTTGCCTGAAGTTCAGCCTGGCATGGGGCGTGTGCATTGTGGCGGTGATGCGCGGCATTCAGCCGCTGGTGCACCGCCTGGTGCAGGCGCTGAACAGCACGCCCGGGCGGGCGCTTGCCGTGGTGGCCGGTGTGGCATTGCTGTGCGACATTGTGGTCACGGTGCAGGCCTTGATCCGTCTGGACCGGGACCTGGGCGCGATCAGCGATGTGGCGCGCCTTCTGCGGGACGGAAGCGATGCGGTCAGCGAACGGCTGGGCACCGCTGCCCTGCGGGTGGACGCGCAAGTGGATGAGCGCCGGCCCGCGGCTGAGGCGCGGCTGGACATCGCCCGCGCCGAGATGCTGGACCGACGCAACTATGTGGCGCGCCGTTTGATGCGCGCTTTTCCCCAGATGAAAAATCACCGGTATGAGGCAGCCATGGAGCAGCTGAAGGACTGGCTGAAAGAGAAAAAAGGATAAGGAGACCCCACATGAAAACATCCCCGTTGAAAGGCATGAGAGATTATTTGCCCGCCGAGCAGCGCATCCGTGACTTTGTGCAGAGCGAGATCCTGCGCGTGTACCGGGCGTCCGGCTTTGAGCGCATTGCCACCCCGGTTCTGGAGGACATGGAGAACCTGGACAAAAGCGAGGGCGGCGACAATCTGAACCTGATCTTCAAAGTGCTGAAGCGCGGCGAAAAGCTGCAGAAGGCGCTGGCCGGCGGCCAGGAGAAAGATCTGTCCGACATGGGCCTGCGGTACGATTTGACGCTGCCGCTGTCCCGCTATTATGCGGCCAACAAGGAGCAGCTGCCCAGCCCCTTCAAGGTCATTCAGACCGACCGGGTGTACCGAGCCGAGCGGCCGCAGAAGGGCCGCCTGCGCGAGTTTGTGCAGTGCGACATCGATATTCTGGGCGACGAGAGCCCCAACGCCGAGGTGGAACTGATCGACGTGACTGCCCGTGCGCTGATGGCCATCGGCTTCCGGGATTTCACGGTGCACATCAACGACCGCCGTCTGCTGCGGCAGATGCTGGAGGGCATGGGTTTTGCCGCCGACAGCCTGGATTCGGTGTGCGTCAGCTTTGACAAGCTGGATAAGATCGGAGCCGAGGGCGTGGCCGCGGAACTGCGGGAAAAACAGTGCCCGGAGAGCGCGGTGGCTGCCCTGAGCGCCTTTTTGGAAAAAGGCCAGGTGGGCCTTGCGGACGTGGCCGGACTGTGCGCGGACAAGAGCCTGGGCGATAACGTGCGCTATGTGATCGACACCGTGGAAAAGCTGGCGGACGGCGCCTATGCCGTCGCCTACGACCCGTCGCTGGTGCGCGGGCAGGGCTATTACACCGGCATGGTGTTCGAGGTCAGCTGCGCCGGCTTCTCGGGCGCGGTGGCCGGCGGCGGCCGTTATGACAACATGGTGGGCAAATTTTTGGGCCAGAAGGTGCCGGCGGTGGGCTTCTCCATCGGGTTTGAGCGCATCTGCGCCATTCTGCTGGACCAGGGCTTCACGGTCCCGGCCGAGAAGAAACGGCTGGCGCTGCTGTATGCCCCGGGTGCGGATTTTGCCGGGGTGCTGGCCACGGCCGCACAGCTGCGGCAGGAGTACGCCGTCACGGTGCTTGCCGCGGGCAAAAAAGTGGGCAAGCAGATCGACCGTCTGGCACAGAACGGATATGCCGCCGTATGCTTTGCGGACAAGTATCCCGAGATCAAAACCATTCAATAAGCGAAAAGGACCGGTTCCCCGCGGGGAACCGGTCCTCTGTTTTTTTATTTGCTGAAAAAGCGCAGGGTGCGCCCGGGCTCGTCCGCCTCAAAGCGCAAATCGAACAGCTTGCAGAAATCTTCGGCGCTGACCCCCGCGCAGAAGGTGGCGCCCACGCGGGCGTCCTCGTCCACGGTCACAAGGTCCAGTTCCAGCGGCTGCCCGTTTTTCTCCACCTGCACCGAGCGAATGGCCCCGTCTTTGTACAGAGTTTCCATGTGCCAGGTGTTTTCGCCGATGGTCCAGCTGCTTCGGTACCGGTCGCCCCGGATCTCCAGCGAATAGCGCCCGCCCAAAGCCCGGACGTACTCCCGGTTGATCAGGGGATAGCTGGACTGTTCGGTGGCAAATCCCACGTCCATCACCAGCCGGTAGGTTTGTGCTTCGTCGCTGTACCAGGCGTAGCAGTAATCGTCCGTGGTCAGCCCGTAGGTGGAAAACGGGTTGTCCTCCAGGTCGTAGGCCATGGTCCGCCCGTCCAGCTTCAGCGTGTCCAAAAGGGAAACGTGCTTGTCCGCCAGGTATTCGGCGGGCACGGTGCTGTCCGTGATCTGCCCGTCCACGCACAGCTGGGCGTACCGGTCGGCCAGCTCTTTGTACAGGGCTTCGCGGTCGTTTTGCCCGGTCACGGCCAGGTCCGTCAGGTTCACCCAGCGCTCGTGGGCCCGGGCTGCTTCTTCGGAAGCATACCACGCCAGATGCGTGCTGGCCACCGGATGCTGCGCCAGAAATTCCGGGCTGTTAAAGGCCAGTTCCGCCGCGTAAATTTCGTCGGCCTTCGTCACCGCATCCGCCGCCGCATCCAGGTCCGAAAACTGCAGAACGACCATCCAGCCGTCTTTTTCCCGGTACAGCGGGCACCGGGACAGGCTGGCTTTTACATCGTCCGAGTACAGCCGGTGCACCGCGCTCACATAGTCGCAGGAGATCTCGGGGGTGTAAAAGGATGTCTTGCTGGCATCGATGTAAACGGGGCTCAGATAGCTGTGAGCCGTAAAGTGCAGGCCCCGGTCGGTCTCAAAGCGGTATTCCATGTCATCCGGCGTTTCGGCCACCAGTTCCCGGCTCACTTCCCGGTAGGGTTCGGCGCAGAGCTCATCCACATACGCCAGCACTTCGCCCCGATCGGGAATCTCGCCGTCCGCCCCTGTGCAGCCGGCCAGCAGAGCCGCCGCCAGCGTCAGCGCAGCCACTCGTTTTTTCATCGGAACCGCCCCCTTCTGCTATCACTTTACCACAAAATCACGGGCAGGAAAACAGCTGGTCCACCGTGGTCTCCAGTTCTTTGGCCAGGTGAAAGGCCAGCGCCAGCGTGGGGTCATATTTGTTGTTCTCAATGGCGTTCACCGTCTGGCGGGACACGCCGCACCGGCGCGCCAGCTCTTCCTGGGACAGGCCCAGCGCCTTGCGCCGGGCGCGGATCTGATTTTCCATCTCAGCCACCGTGCTTCCTTTTAAAGTACAGCAAGGTGCAGAAATACACGATGGCGGTGATGGTCAGATGGGTGAAGGGGTTCACCATTTCCGGCTGGCCCGTCACCATATTGTGTGCCACGTTCAGCACCAGCACCAGGCTCATCACCAGCAGCGTATGGCTGCCCGCCTTCCACACCATCAGCTGGCCGCGCTCGTCCCCGGGGTGAAACAGCGTCACCACCAAAAATACGTCCAGACCTGCGAAAATCAAAAGGACCACCAGAAAAATCAAGGCACCTGCCGGCATATCCATGCTCCTCTCTGTATGAAATGTCAAATTCTTTTGACAATTTCATGCTAGCACAGCGCGGAAGATGTGTCAAGAACTTTTGACATTTTTAGCTCCGAGCTGAGAGTACAGCACACTGGCCAGCACCAGCGCCATCCCGGGCAGTGCGGCCCGGCCGGGCATCTCGCCGCAGAAAAGGGCCACCCATACCGGGGAGAGCAGAGGCTCCAGTGCGGTGATGAGGCTGGCGGCACCGGCGCTGGTGCCCGCCAGCCCCCGGGACATGCACACATAGGAAAGCCCCAGCTGAAAAATGCCCAGAATGGCCACGCAGCCAAGGGGCACGGCGGAGAAGTCCTGCTCCAGCAGCAGAAAGGGCAGCCCCGCCGCCGCGCCGATCAGCTGGCCGAACAGGGAGGAGGAAGCGGCGTCGCCCTCTTTGTCCGCGCCGAACAGGAACACCCCCGCGTAGCACACGCCGCTGCACAGCCCCAGTACGTTGCCCGCCAGCCGCCCGGCGGAAAGGCCGTCCCACACAAAGAACAGAAGGCCCAGAAACACGCCCGCCGCGGCCCGTGCCTCCCGCTTTTCCAGCCGCTGGCCCCGCAGTCGCTGAACGGTCAGGACCCAGATGGGGGAGGTGTACATCAGCAGCACGGCGCAGGCGGCACTGGTCAGCTTGGTGGCAAAGGCGTAAAAGATGGTGGTCAGGGCAAGGCTCAGCGCCCCGCAGGCCACCGTGGCGTTCCAGCGCAGGCGGCGGTGCTGTGCGGCCAGAAACAGCCCGGTCACGGCGGCGGCCACCGCGCACCGGGCGCCGTTCACCGCCATGGGCGACCAGGGCACCAGTTTGATGCACACGCCGCCGGTGCTGCACAAAAGCGCCGCCAGCACCAGCCACAAAGCGCCGTTCGTTTGTTTCATGGTCTCATTCCCCCTTGCAAAAACAGGCGGCATCGCCTATCATAAAAAGATATGAGAGAGCACGGGGGGAGAGAACATGAAACCATTCTGCGCGGCGGACATTCTGTTGCCCGACGAGAGCATCAACCTGGAAAAATGGGCGGCGCTGGCCTGCGATCAGTTCACCAGCCGGCCGGAGTACTGGCAGCAGGCCGAAGAGATGTGCCGGGACGTGCCCGGCGCTTTGCACATCACCCTGCCGGAGGCCTATCTGGGCGCGCCCGATGAAGCGGCGCGCATCGAAGCCATTCACCGCACCATGAACGAGTATCTGGACCGGGTGCTGACCCGCGCCGTCCACGGCTTTGTGTACGTGGAGCGAACCACGGAGAGCGGCGTGCGCCAGGGCCTGGTGGGCGCAGTGGACCTGGAGGCCTACGATTACCGGCCCGGCGCGCAGCCGCCGGTGCGCCCCTCGGAGAATACGGTGGCCGAGCGCATTCCGCCCCGGCTGGCGGTACGGCGGGGCGCCGCGCTGGAAACGCCCCATATTCTGATGCTCATCGATGACGAGCAAAGGACCGTGGTGGAGCCCCTGGGCGCCCGAAAGGATCGGCTGCGCAAACTGTACGACACGTCCCTGATGCTGGGCGGCGGCCGGGTGGCAGGCTGGGCCGTGACCGACCCGGCGGACATCGCCGCCGTGGAGAACGCGTTGGAAGCGCTGGGCACGCAGGCGGCCTTTGACGCAAAGTATCCCGAGGCGGCGGGCCGCGCGCCGCTGGCCATGGCGGTGGGAGACGGCAATCACTCGCTGGCCACGGCCAAAGCAGCCTGGGAAGAGGTGAAAGCCGGCCTGACCGAGGCCGAAAAAGAGACCCATCCGGCCCGCTGGTGCCTGGTGGAGCTGGAGAACATTCACTGCCCCGCCATTCGGGTGGAGCCCATCCACCGGGCGGTGTTCGGCACGTCGTTCGGCGTGCTGGCCGACGCTTTCCGCGCCTGGCTGCAGGCCCATGGCGGTGCGTCGGAGAACGACGGTGCCCCGCAGACGTTCGGCCTGACCGACGGCGAAAAAACGCTGACGCTGGGGGCGGCCAACCCGCCCCGCCCGCTGGCCGTGGGCACGCTGGAGGCGTTTCTGGCGGACTTTGGCCGGGAGAACCCGGGCGCGCGGGTGGACTACATCCACGGCCGGGACGAGGTGCGCCGCCTGGCACAGCAGGGGGCTGTGGGCGTGCTTTTGCCCGATTTTCAAAAAAGCGATCTCTTCCGGGGCGTGGTGCTGGGCGGGGTGCTGCCCAAAAAGACCTTCTCCATGGGTCATGCCCAGGAAAAACGCTATTATCTGGAATGTCGGAAAATCTTGTAAAACCGCGCCTGAGGCGGTATACTGTTAGAGGATTTCACAATCGTAAGGAGAATGTTTCATGGAAACCATGGGTAATCTGCGCCGCACCCATTATGTGGGCGCTTTGCGGGCCAAGGACGCGGGCACGGAAATGACCGTTGCCGGCTCCATTGCCAAATGCCGGGACAAGGGCGGCATCATCTTTGCCGATCTGCGGGACAACACCGGCATCCTGCAGCTGATTTTTGACGATTCCACCGACAAGGCTGTGTTTGAAAAAGCCGGCAGCCTGAAAAGCGAGTACGTGGTCATCGCCAAAGGTGTTCTGCGCGAACGGGACGCCAAGACCGACAAGATCCCCACCGGCGAGGTGGAGCTGTTCGTCACCGAACTGCGGGTCCTCAGCGAGGCCGAGACCACGCCCTTTGAGGTGCGGGACGGCATCAACGTCAACGACCAGCTGCGCCTGAAATACCGTTATCTGGACCTGCGCCGTCCGTCCATGCACGAGCCCATCGTGCTGCGGTCCAAAATCGCGCAGCTGATCCGCAATTATTACTGCGACAATCACTTCGTGGAGATCGAGACCCCCATGCTCATCAAATCCACGCCCGAAGGCGCCCGGGACTATCTGGTGCCCAGCCGCGTGCAGCCCGGCCATTTTTATGCGCTGCCCCAGTCTCCGCAGCTGTACAAGCAGATCCTGATGCTGTCCGGCTTTGACCGGTACTTCCAGATCGCCCGCTGCTTCCGGGACGAGGATCTGCGCGCCGACCGCCAGCCCGAGTTCACCCAGGTGGACATGGAGATGAGCTTCGCTACGGAAGAAGACATCATGACCGTCAACGAGGGCCTGGTGAAAAAGCTGTTCAAAGAGATTTTGAACGTGGAAGTGGAAACCCCGTTCCTGCGCATGCCCTACGCCGAGGCCATGGCCCGGTTCGGCTCCGACAAGCCCGACACCCGGTTCGGCCTGGAGCTGATGGATGTGACGGACGCGGTGCGCACCAGCCAGTTCGTGGTGTTCCGCTCGGCGGTGGAAGGCGGCGGCAGCGTGCGCGCCATCAATGTGAAGGGCATGGCGGACAAGCTCAGCCGCAAGGAGATCGACAAGCTGGTGGAGGTGGCCAAGACCTACGGGGCCAAGGGCCTTGCCTACACCCGCTGGACCGCGGACGCCAAGTCTTCCAGCTTTGAAAAGTTCCTCACCGAAGAGGAGATCCGCGCACTGTATGCCGCGGCGGATTTCGCCCAGGGCGACGTGCTGCTGCTGGCGGCGGATGCAAACAGCGAAAAAGCCTGCACCATTCTGGGTGCGGTGCGTCTGGCTGTGGCGGAAAAGTACGAGCTCATCGACAAGGACAAATTCAACTTCCTGTGGGTCACCGACTTCCCCTTGTTCGAGTACAGCGAGGAAGAGGGCCGCTACATGGCCAAGCACCACCCGTTCACCATGCCCAAGGACGAGGACCTGGACAAGGTGGAGAGCGACCCCGGCGCCTGCCGCGCCAAAGCCTATGACATGGTGCTCAACGGCTGTGAGGTGGGCGGCGGCTCCATCCGCATCAACGACCCGGCTCTGCAGGACCGGATGTTCCGTGCGCTGGGCTTTACCGAAGAGCGCGCCCGGGAGAGCTTCGGCTTCCTGATGGACGCTTACCGCTACGGTGCGCCGCCCCACGGCGGCATGGCCTTCGGCTTCGACCGGCTGGTGATGCTGATGCTGAAGAAGGACTCCATCCGCGACGTGATCGCCTTCCCCAAGGTGCAGAACGCCGGCGAGCCCATGTCCGGCTGCCCGGAGACCGTGGAGCAGAAGCAATTGGACGATCTGTCCATTGCCTATGTGCCCAAAACCGAAGAATAAACGAAAAAGAGAGGCGAGACGCCTCTCTTTTTTTTTCGTATTTTTTGGCCCGGTCCGTCCCATACTTCCACGAAAGGAGCGTGGAGTATGCAGCAGTTTTTGAAAAAACACCGCTGGAGCATTCTGGCCGCGGGCGCCGCCATTCAGGTGCTGACGGGCATTCCCTCGGCCTGGGGCGTGTTTCAAAAAAGCGTTTGCCAGGGCTACGGGCTGAACGAAGCCGACGGGGCCATGATCTTCAGTTTTGTCATCTGCTTTTTCGGCATCGGGTGCGTGCTGGGGGGCCTGTTGCAGGACAAAAAAGGTCCCCGGATCGCCGGG
>CALXIP010000004.1 GCA_944388395.1 uncultured Ruthenibacterium sp. | reverse complement strand
TAGGAATGAGTTCCGAGCCTGTTCACGTATTCCATGTTTTCGCCAGCTTTCTGTTATTTTTTCGCAGCATTCTTTTCGTCCTGTTTTTTGTAATACGCCTGGAACGCATAATAAGCGGGAATGCCCGGCGCACATCCCTCTTCCGGTTGTCAGAGTGCGGCAGCTTTTGTATAATAAAGGATAAACAACGTTTCCAGATATTTGAGAAAGGACTCCAACAGGATGATTCGAATTTTATTCATGTGCCACGGCAGGATTGACCTTCTGAGAGCCAGATTTTCCCACACCAAGCAACCGCAATATGAACTGCTTTGTCATAAGCACTGTTTCTCTCAGACGGCCATTCTCCAGATCAGCTCACCTGTTTCTGCATCTGTTATGCGCACGGTTGCGTTGCGAAGACCATGCGGTATATTGTCGCACGTACTCAAATCAATCTGGCAGGTAAAGTTCCTCCAGTTTCGAAAAACGCTCAGCCTTGCCGCATCATTTTCCGCAAGCGAAATGCAATCCGCAATATAGGTACTGTTCTCAAGGATATGCGGGTAAGAGGCGACCAGCATGACCATTTTTAAAGAACAGCTCCAGCGTTCCACCCACCATTTATCATCCACATTGCAGCCGTCACATATTTCCATATCCACAAAGATATGTTCGACGAGGTTTTCTGCAGAAAGACAATCCAGCCCGTGCTCCAGCAGAACCTGAAGTATTTTCAGGCCTGATTCATTGCTTACAAAAGCTAAGTCCCATAACGGGTTGATATAATCTTCCTCATCACCCGGAATATTTCCGGCTGCAATATCCATTCCATGAGCAAAAAATAGCCGAAGCAATGTCGGCATCCTATCTGCCAGTTTTTCGTCATCTGCTGAAAAGCAAAACAATTCACCCAGAATGTGTTCATTCTGATGATTTACATCGAAACTGCCCAACGGGTCTGCTCCCTGCCTGAGCAGTTCTTCAACCCGGATCAGGTCGCACCTTTTTGCCGCTTCCAGCAATTCTTGGTTTAAAGCAAACTGTACTGTATTCATAGCGTACCTTTCTAAAATATTTTAAACGGATATCATCATTTTATGTTTGCCGTTTATAATTGTGCTACCGTTTTAGAAACAATTCAAGCATTTCTGTGAAACTGCAAAAAGGCACCTTATTATGTTCCTATGGCTGAAGCAGTGTCTGTCATGTTGCGAACACTTGAATTTTTCGGTTATGACAAAGTGACTTTCTTTACCAATATTACCGTAAGAAATCCTGTAATATCAAGCTTTTAAGAAGAAAAATAGAATTTACAAGGAGTTATGAAAAGATGGTAAGAATACTGTTTCTGTGCCACGGCAACATCTGCCGCTCACCCATGGCGGAGTTTGTTTTTCGCGACATGGTCCGGCGCCGGGGCCTTTCGGACCAAATGGAAACCGCCAGTGCCGCGCTGCACCGGGACGCCATCGGCTGTCCGCCCCATCGGGGCACCCGGGAAAAACTGGCCGGGGCCGGCATCTCCACAGCCGGCAAGGTCGCGGTGCTGGCCCGGCGGGAGGACTACGAACGCTACGACTATCTGATCGGCATGGACGAGGCCAACCGGGCGGATATGCGCCGTCTGTTCGGACCGGACCCCCGTGGAAAAATCCACCTCCTGCTGGATTTCACGTCTCATCCCCGGGACGTGGCCGACCCCTGGTACACCCATGACTTCGAGGCCACCTGGCAGGATGTCAACGCGGGCTGCGATGCGCTGCTGACCTGGATTCTCGCGCACCCCGCCCCATAAAAAGGAGTTCTTCATGAAAAAAGTTCTGCAATTTTTATGCGGCCGCATTTTCATCACCGGAATCCTGCTGCTGGTGCAGCTGGGCTGGTTCACGCTGTTTCTGATGAAGCTGACCCGCTACTCGGTTCTGTTCAGCGGCTTTTTCGGCGTGCTGAGCATTCTCATCGTGCTGTACCTCATCGGCAGCG
The DNA here is from genome assembly GCA_944388395.1 of uncultured Ruthenibacterium sp. Lineage (GTDB taxonomy): Bacteria > Bacillota > Clostridia > Oscillospirales > Ruminococcaceae > Ruthenibacterium > Ruthenibacterium komagatae. The sequence goes on along the minus strand of CALXIP010000004.1, from coordinate 2,526 downwards.
ACGACAACCCGGCCTATAAGATCGGCTGGATCATCCTCATCATGGCTTTGCCGCTGCTGGGCGGTCTTCTGTACCTGCTCATGGGGAACAAGCGCCCCTCGAAACCGCTGAAACGGCAGCTGATCCCTGCCCAGCAGGCGCTGGAACCCACGCTGCGGCAGGACCCGGAGGTACAGGACGCACTGAAACAGACCGACCCCCGGGCCGAAGGACTGAGCCGCTATCTGCAGATCTCGGGCGGTTGGCCCGTGTATCGGGATTCCGACGTGCGCTATTATCCGGTGGGCGAGGCCATGTATCAGGACATGCTCTGTGCGCTGGAGAGCGCGCAGCACTTCATTTTTCTGGAATACTTTATCATTCAGCCGGGAAAAATGTGGGATTCCATTCTGGAGATCCTGACCCGCAAGGCCGCCGAAGGCGTGGATGTGCGCCTGATCTACGATGACATGGGCAGCCTGTTCCTTCTGCCGCAGAGCTTTCCCCGGGACACGGAGCGCCGCGGCATCCGGTGCCTGCCGTTCAACCCGTTCATCCCGGTTCTCTCCCTGATCATGAACAACCGGGACCACCGCAAAATTCTGGTGGTGGACGGGCACACCGCCTTCACCGGCGGCATCAACCTTTCGGATGAATACATCAACGAGACCCATCCCCACGGCCATTGGAAGGACACGGGCGTGCGGGTGCACGGCCCGGCCGCCTGGAACCTGACCGCCATGTTTTTGAGCATGTGGCACGCCTTCCGCAAGGAGGACGCGCTGGAAGACGTGCGCCGCTTTTTCCCGCAGACCTTTCATCCGCAGCCTTTTTCGGGCGAAGGATTTGTGCAGCCCTTCGGCGATTCGCCTCTGGACGGCGAGGCCCTGGCGGAAAACGTATACATCGACATTCTGTCCCAGGCCAAGCGTTACGTCTACATTTTTACGCCGTATCTCATCATCGACGACATCATGAAAACCGCTCTGTGCTCCGCGGCCAAGCGGGGCGTGGATGTGCGGATCGTGACCCCCGGTGTTCCGGACAAGAAGATCGTGTACCGGCTGACCCGTTCGCACTACATGCCGCTGCTGAAAGCGGGCGTGCGCATTTTTGAATACGCGCCGGGCTTTATTCACGCCAAAAGTTACGTGGCCGACGACGAAACGGCGGTCATCGGCACCATCAACATGGATTACCGCAGCCTGTACCTGCATTTTGAATGCGGCACATACCTGTACCGCTGCCCCGCGGTGATGGACCTGAAAGCGGATGCGCTGGACACGCTGGCCAAAAGCCGCGAAGTGCAGCTGAGCCGCATCCACCACACGGCGGTGGGCGCGCTGCTGGACGCCGTGCTGCGGCTGGTGGCACCGTTGTTCTGACCGCGCCGCCCCATCATCAAATTTCTGCGATGCCTTTTCTCCCGTACCCTGACAAAAAGTTTGAAGGGGCCGGTCAAGTTCTGCTGACTTGACCGGCCCCTTTTCGTACGCATTTGGCAGGCTGCCTTTTGTCAAAATTCTGAAAAAAGAATCGTTTCTTTGTGAAAATCACAAATTGACAATCTGCTTTTCCTGTTATTAAAATAAAATTATTAAGATTACCAAAAATTTTTTAGTTTGGAGATTGGTCATGAAAACGCTGACAGAAGAAATGTCCACCCTGACACGCATTGCAAAAGGCATCGCCGCACAGTTTGGAAAAGATTGCGAAGTGGTGCTGCACGATTATACGCAAAGTTATGAAAGCACCATCGTTCTGATCGAAAACGGACACGTGACCGGCCGGAAGGTGGGCGACTGCGGCACCAATCTGGGGCTGGAGGTTTTGCGGGGGACGGTCTCGGACGGAGATCAATACCGCTACATCACCCAGACCAAGGACGGAAAGATCCTGCGCAGCACCTCCATCTATTTGCGGGACGAGGACGGCAAGGCCATCGGCGCGCTGTGCATGAACTGGGATCTGACCGAGTTTTACGCGTGCAACAACGCGCTGAAAGGCATTCTGGAGACGGAGACCGACGCGGTGGAAGAAGTGATCACCAACGATGTCAGCGAACTTCTGGACGCGCTGATCCAGGATTCGGTGCGCTACGTGGGCAAGCCCGTCATCAGCATGACCAAAGAAGACAAGATCAAGGGGCTGAAGTATCTGGACGACAAGGGTGCTTTCCTGATCAAGAAAGCCGGCGACAAAATCTCCAAATTTTACGACATCTCCAAATACACTCTGTATAATTATTTGGAGCAGAGCACGGAACTTTGATGCATTGCAGGCCGAGTGCACCGGCCTGTGAACCGCATAAAAAAACAAAAAATTTATGAGGAGGTCTTATACGTGTCATCCAAAAGTCTGGCAAAAGAAAAGGGCGGAGGTTTCCTGGGCGCTGTAGAGCGCATCGGAAACAAACTTCCGCACCCGGTTCTGCTATTCATCTATTTCGGCGCCATCGTCATGATTTTCTCCTTTATCGGATCGAAACTGGGATGGTCGGCTGTTCACCCTGTGGACGGAACCGAATATCAGGTGTTCAACCTGATC
>CALXIP010000003.1 GCA_944388395.1 uncultured Ruthenibacterium sp. | reverse complement strand
CGTATGACGGGTGAGGAGGCGGCGCAATGAACGCCCTTTTGGCAAAAATTTTTTGTGCACAGCATATCTTGAAGAACACCGCTCCACAGGGGGAACTACCGGATGACGCATCGTTGCTGCGTCGTACGATCCGGGTGGCATGGCCCTCTACACTTGAGTCGCTTTTGATGGCGCTGGTGGGCATGGTGGACACCATCATGGTATCCCGTTTGGGTGCGTATGCCATTGCGGCAGTCGGACTGACGACCCAGCCCAAGTTTATTTGTCTGGCTCTTTTCATGTCTCTGAATATTGCGGTGTCTGCTTTGGTGGCACGCCGCAAGGGCGAGGGAGACCGGGAAGGAGCCAACCGCGTATTGACGCAGGCGATTGTCCTTACGCTGCTGTTCACCGTGGTCATTACCGCGTTGGCTTTTGTGCTTGCCGATCCGATTTTGCGCCTTGCGGGCACCAATGAGGATACCCACGAAAGCGCGGCGATTTATTTCCGCATTATCTCGGCGGGAATGGTGTTCAATGTGGTGAGTATGGTCATCAATGCAGCGCAGCGCGGCGCGGGAAATACCAAAATCGCCATGTGCACCAATCTGGTTTCCAATGGCGTGAACATTGTGTTCAATTACCTGCTCATTGAGGGACGTTTCGGTTTTCCACGCTTGGGCGTGGCCGGAGCGGCGGTGGCTACGGTGATCGGAACAATGGTGGCTCTGGGAATGAGCGTTCTGTCTGTGATGCATCCGGATGGCTTTTTGCATCTTCAGTTTCAGCGCGCGCGTTTCCGTCTGGAAAAAAGCACACTGGCGACCATTGCCAACATCGGTTCTTCTTCCCTGGCAGAGCAACTGTTTCTTCGTTTTGGATTCCTGACGTATACCATGATCGTCGCGCGGCTGGGGACCACTGCGTTCGCGGCACATCAGGTGGGCATGAATGTGATCACGATTTCCTTTGCGATCGGCGACGGCCTTTCGGTGGCCTCGGTTGCACTGGTGGGGCAGAGCCTGGGCGAAAGGCGCGGCGATCTGGCGCGGGTGTATCTGGCCTTCTGCCAGCGGGCAGGCTTGTTTTGTTCGCTTTCGGTGGCGCTTTTGTACTCCACGGTAGGGCGCAACATTTTCCGCCTTTTTTCTTCAGAGGAGGAAATTCTGGTCCATGGCGATATGATCATGCGCATGGTTGCTCTGATCGTTGTGATGCAGGTGGCGCAGGTCATTTCCAGCGGCTGTCTGCGCGGCGCGGGCGACACGCGATATGTGGCGGTGGTCTCTCTTGTGAGCGTGGCGTGCATCCGTCCGCTTTCCGGTTATCTGTTCACTTACACCGCCGGGCTGGGGTTGTTTGGCGCATGGCTGGGTCTGGTGCTGGATCAGTTTATGCGTCTGTTCCTCACCACGCTGCGTGTGCGCTCGGGGAAATGGCTCAACATCCGGATTTGATTTTTTAGAAAAGGAACGATGAACATGAAATTGATGTTTGCAAGCGACCTTCACGGTTCGGCTTATTACGCCCGCAAAGTGGCGGAATTGTATCAGAAAGAAAAGGCGGAGAAACTGATCCTGTTGGGGGATCTTTTGTATCACGGCCCCCGCAACGACTTGCCACGGGATTACGCGCCCAAAGAGGTGATTGCGCTGCTCAATGGCTTGAAAAACGAGATTCTGGCCGTGCGCGGCAATTGTGAGGCGGAAGTGGACCAGATGGTGCTGAAATTTCCGGTTATGGCGGATTATGCAGCGCTCTGGCTGGAAGGTCGCATGGTCTTTCTGACCCATGGCCATTTGTTCAACGAAGAGCATATGCCCTGCCTGCACAAAGGAGATGTGCTGATTCACGGCCACACTCATGTGCGGGTGGCGGCGGACCGGGGCGATTATTTCTTCTTGAACCCCGGCAGTGTCTCCATCCCCAAGGGTGACGGTATTCACAGCTATATGGTGTACGAAGACGGTGTGTTCACCACAAAAGATCTGGACGGCAATGTGCTGGAAACGCTGTCCATCCGGCGGTGAAGCATGGAAAAAAGAGTTGAAATTGAACGCAGCATTATAAAAAAATACAAAAAGCCTATCTGGCATCGTTTCATCGGCGCCTGCAAGGACTATCAGTTGGTGCAGGCGGGAGATGTCATTGCGGTCTGCATTTCCGGCGGTAAGGACAGCTTTTTGCTGGCCAAGTGCATGCAGCATCTGGCCCGCCACTCGGACGTTCCTTTTGAAGTGAAGTTTTTGTGCATGGACCCCGGTTACCGGGCTGAAAACCGGGCGCTGATCGAGGAGAACGCCGAGAAAATGGGGATTCCGCTGCATATTTTCGAGACGGACATCTTTGACAGTGTGGCAAATGTCACTCAGTCGCCCTGTTATTTGTGTGCCCGGATGCGTCGCGGCCATCTGTATAAAAACGCGCAGGCGCTGGGCTGCAATAAAATTGCTCTGGGGCATCATTTTGATGATGTGATCGAGACCGCGCTGATGAGCATGATCTGGGGCGCGGAGCTGAAAACCATGCTGCCCAAGCTTCACAGCACCAATTATCCGGGAATGGAGCTTATCCGGCCGTTGTACCTGGTGCGCGAGGCAGATATCCTGGCCTGGAAACGATACAACGACTTGCGCTTTTTACAGTGTGCCTGCCGCTTTACCGAGCAGGACGAGAGTGAAGCCAGTGCCGGACATGGCGCCCGGGGGCAGACCAAAGAACTGGTACGTCTTTTGCGTCAGATGAATCCCAAAGCGGACATCAATATCTTCCACAGTCTGCACAATGCGAATTTGAACATGCTGCCCGGTTATACGCTGGATGGAAAACTCCACAGCTTTTTGGATGAATACGATAGTTGATCTGAGCACGGTTTTGGAAACAAAACCGTGCTTTTTTCTTGACATTTTTTAAGAGATGCTTTATTATGCTATTATACTAAAGTGATGAAGTGAAAGGCGGGGACTGCAATGAAAACAGGGCTGCGGCTGAAAAAGGAAGAGGTGGTGCTGCGCCTGCGGGAGCTGTACCGCCGTTACGGATATCTTCCCTATAAGATGAGCAAATTTGAAGAGTACGATTTGTATGTGCGAAACAAAAGCTTTTTGGTCAGCGACAACATTCTGACGTTCACGGACATTGATGGAAAGCTGATGGCATTGAAACCGGACGTGACGCTGTCGATTTTGAAAAACTCCCGCCAGGAAGCGGGCCTGCAAAAGGTGTACTACAATGAGAATGTATATCGCACCTCTCCGGGGGCGCATGGCTATCGGGAAATTTTGCAGGCAGGGTTGGAATGCATTGGAGATCTGGACGGTTATGCCGTAGGCGAGGTGGTCATGTTGGCCGCCCGCAGTTTGGAACTTATTTCGCCGGATTATCTGCTGGATCTCAGCCATTTGGGATTTGTGACCGGTTTGTTGGAGCCGCTGAAACTGGAAGAAGAGCAGCAGCGCAGTTTGCTGGAGGCAGTGGGACAGAAAAATACCGCTGCATTGGAGGTGTTGGCAGCCCGGTACACGTTGCCGGAGCAAACACGGGACGTTTTGTGTCGGCTGGCACTTTTGTATGCGCCGCCGGAAGAGGCGCTGCCCCAGCTGGAACAGATGGTGTGCACAGAAGAGATGGCCGCGGCTTTGGACGAACTGCGCCAGCTGTGCGGTCTGATGGAACAGTACGGCCTGGATGACCGCCTGCGCTTGGACTTTTCCGTCGCGGATGATACGCGTTATTACAGCGGTGTCGTATTCCGGGGTTTTTTGCCCGGGTTGGCTGCGGGGGTGCTCTCCGGCGGCCGGTACGATCACATGGTTCACAAAATGGGACGACCGGGCGGCGCCATTGGATTTGCAGTTTATCTGGACTTGTTGGAAGGGTATTTTGCCGTGCCAAAAGGCTATGACGTGGATGTGCTTTTGCTGTACGATGAGGGCGTTTCGCCGGCCCGGGTAGCTGCGGCGGCCAATGCGGTGCTGGCCAGCGGGAAGACGGTACGGGTGGAGCGGCAGATTCCGCCGGAACTTCAGTACCGGGAGCTCCGCACGCTGAAGGAGAGAGGGTGAAGGCATGGAATGGGTCAACATTGCCCTGCCCAAAGGGCGGCTGGGCGAAAAAGTCTATCAGATGTTCAAGCAGGCGGGGTATGCCTGCCCCGCCATTGAAGAAGAAAACCGGAAATTGGTGTTTGAAAATCCCGAGGCCGGGGTGCGGTACTTTTGGGTCAAACCCTCGGACGTAGCCATTTATGTGGAACGGGGAGCAGCCGATGTGGGCGTGGCGGGCAAAGACATTCTGCTGGAATACGTCCCGGATGTATACGAACTGGCGGACCTGGGTGTGGGAAAATGCCGCATGTGCGTCGCCGGAAAAAAGGACTTTCGGGATGACCGAAGCCGGACCCTGCGGGTCGCTACCAAATTTCCGCGTATCGCACGCAATTATTACAGTGCGGTCAGCCGTGACATTGATATCATCAAGCTGAACGGTTCCATTGAACTGGCGCCTTTGCTGGGCCTTAGCGATGTGATCGTGGACATTGTGGAAACAGGAAGTACGCTGATTGAAAACGGACTGGAACCCAAGGAAACCATTGTGGACATCAGTGCCCGGTTCATTTCCAATAAGGTCAGTTATAAATTTAAAAATGACGCGATCCGGCGCATGGCGCAGTGTTTGGCCGGCCTGCCGGAAACCAACCAAGGAGGCTCCGTATGATTTCCATTTATTCGTATGGCCAGGTGCCCGCAGAGAAAATTTTTGCACGCTCGGATGACGGCGCAGATGTGAGCGCCGCGGTGCGGGACATTGTGGCCAATGTGCAGAAAGACGGCGATGCAGCATTGCGCCGCTATGCGCTGCAGTTCGACAAAGCACAGGTGGAGCGGCTGGAAGTAAGCGAAGAGGAACTGGATGCGGCGGTGGCTTCGCTGGAACCGGCGCTGGTGGAACTGTTGCAAGAAGCGGCCGCCCGGATTCGCGCGTTTCACCGCCATCAGGTGCGCGAAGGATTTGTGGTCAGCGAAGAAGAAGGCGTTGTCCTGGGTCAAAAAGTGATTCCGCTGGATCGGGTGGGTCTGTACGTACCCGGCGGCACCGCAGCCTATCCGTCCAGCGTGCTGATGAACTGCATTCCGGCCAAGATCGCAGGCTGCCGGGAGATCGTTATGGTGTCTCCACCCAGCCGGGGCGGAGACATTGCTCCGGTGATTCTGGCGGCAGCCCGTATTGCCGGAGTGGACCGGGTGTTCCGTACGGGCGGTGCCCAGGCCATAGCGGCTTTGGCCTATGGCACCGAGACCATTCCCAAAGTAGACAAAATTGTTGGTCCGGGCAACGCCTATGTGGCCGAAGCCAAGCGTCAGGTGTTCGGCAAAGTGGCCATCGACATGATCGCAGGCCCCAGTGAAATTCTGGTGGTGGCGGACGGCGATTCCAATCCGCGCCATCTGGCAGCGGACCTTCTCAGTCAGGCGGAGCACGACAAAATGGCCTCGGCGGTACTGGTGACTGACAGCGCGGAACTGGCCAGGGTGGTGCAGGCAGAGATCGAACGTCAG
>CALXIP010000002.1 GCA_944388395.1 uncultured Ruthenibacterium sp. | reverse complement strand
GGAAAATTCAGATGTGCACCCGAGGAAAAGCCCGCTGTTAAGCCATTCCTTGCGGACAAATTGACCAAAGGGCGAGAGTCTTTCGAGTCAGCCCCGTTATGACCACTTCGATACCGCTGCATCTTCTTTTTTCAGCTGCCTTTCTTTGAAACAGGCAGCTTTGTTATTATACCAAATCCCCGCGGTGCCGTCAATGCCGGCGCCGCGGGGATCGCTTTTAAAATTCACACACCGGCGGCAGCACATACAATAAAATGCACAGATAATGCAGCACGCTGCCCGCCAGCACGAACAAATGCCAGATGCCGTGCATGTAACGCACTTTGTGCCAGGCGTAAAACACGATGCCGCCGGTATAGCACAGCCCGCCGCCCAGAAGCAGCCAGAACCCCGCCGGGGCCAGGGCGTCAAGAATGTCCCCCAGCACCCACACGGCCGCCCAGCCCATGGCCACGTACAGAACCATGGAGATTTTTTCAAAACGCTGCAGGTCAATGGCGTTCAGCACCACGCCCAGCAGCGCCGCCGCCCAGATGATCCCGCACACCAGCGGCCCCCGCGTACTGCCGCCCAGCAGGATCAGCGTGAAGGGCGTATAGCTGCCGGCGATCAGAAGATAAATGGTGGAATGGTCCAGAATGCGGAAAAAGCGTTTGACGCCCCGCTGCGGAAACGAATGATACAGCGTGCTCATGGTGTACAGCACCACCAGCGAAAGCCCGTATACAAGGCAGATCACCGCGTTGCGCGGTGTGGAAAACAATGCGGCAATGGTCACCAGAACGCTGGTGCCCACCACGGACAGAAGGCTGCCCATGCCGTGGCTGACCGCGTTGAAGATCTCTTCGCCTTTGGTATAAAATTTGGTTGGGTCTGTCTCACGGACCATGCAAATCCCCTCCTTTAAATCTTATTATATACGATTTTGAGAACAAAATAAATGGGTTTCTGTAAATATATTATATGGTTTTTAAAACCAGATTGTGAAAAAGGAAAGAAAGTTTTGTGTGATTGAAAGAAAAAGGGCTGTGCAGCTGTAAAAGAAAGGAAGAATATGGTATACTGAAACAAAAAACAAACGGCCGGACGCTTCTATTGGGAAACGATCGGGAATATACATTGACTTAGCAGGGTGCGGCCCAAAACGCCGCGCAGGGAAAAGCGAGGTGCCGCGATGGAAAAATATATGGCAGTGCCGGCTTCGGACGGATTGGCATTCGGTCCGGTGTGCCGCGTGCGCCGTTCCATGTCGGGAATGGGGAGAGCCGTGCTCAACCCGCGCCAGGAAGAAGCGGCCTACCGGTCCGCCCTGACCCGTGCGCAGCAAAACCTGGACCAGCTGATCGCAAAGGCGAGCGGGGATGAAAAGGCGATTTTTCAGGCCCAGCAGGTGATGATGGCGGACGAGGGCCTTCAGAACGAAGTGCTGGCGTACATTCACGCGGGTGCGGGCGCGGCCGCCGCGGTGGAGCGCGCGGCGGGGATCTTTGCCGGGCGCATCCGGGCGCTGGACGACGATTATCTGCGGGAGCGCGCCTGCGACGTGCTGGACGCCTGCTACCGCATTGTGGACGTGTTGGACGGGCCGCAGGCACAGATGCCGCCGCTGAACTCGCCCAGCATTCTGGCGGCGGAGGAACTGTACCCTACCGATATTTTATCCATTGACCGGCGGATGATTCTGGGGCTGGTGATGGGGGCGGGGTCGGCCAACGCGCACGCGTCCATCATTGCCCGGACCATGGGCATTCCGGCGGTGGTTCTGGCCGGACAGGAATTTCTGGATGTGTGCGACGGCAAGATCGCGGCGATAAACGGCAGCACCGGCGATTTGTGCCTGGAGCCGGACGAGGCCACCAAGGCCCGGTTCGCCCACAGCATCCGGCGGGCGCGCCGGCACACGCTGACCGAGGAGCGGCTGCGCTATGCGGCCTGCGTCACCCGGGACGGAACGCCCTTTGAACTGTATGCCAACTGCTCCACCGTGGAGGATGTGCGCGCGGCCGTGGAGGCGGACGCCCAGGGCGTGGGCCTGCTGCTGAGCGAGTACACGGTGCGCCCCGGCGAGAACGACAGCGAAGAGGCGCAGTATCAGTTTTACACCGCCTGTCTGAACGCGGCCAAGGGAAAGCCGGTGACCATCAGCACCTACGGCGGAAACGGGCCGGAGGGCGCGCTGGAACCCAACCCGGCGCTGGGGCTGCGGGGCATCCGGTACAGTCTGGCGCACCCCCAGTGGTTCCAGACGCAGATGGCCGCGCTGCTGCGGGCGGGCGTGCAGGGCAACCTGCGGGTGGTTCTGCCCATGGTGAGCACGGCCGATGACGTGGAGCGCGCGCTGGAGCTTCTGCACGCGGCCAAGGCGTCGCTGCGCAAGCGGCGGGTGCCTTTTTCCGAAAACGTGCCGGTGGGCGTGATGATCGAGACGCCGGCCGCTGCCCTGAGCGCCCGGGAACTGGCGCGCAAGTCGGCCTTTTTCCACATCAGCACCACGAACCTTGCCCAGTACGCCCATGCGGCGGACCGGGGCAGCGCCACGGTGCAGGAGTATTTTCCGCAGTTTTCCCCGGCGGTGCACCGCATGGTCAGCATGACGGTGGAGGCGGCCGCCGAGGCGCGCATCCCCGTCTGTGTGTGCTGCGAGAGCGCCGCGCGGCCGGAACTGGCGGAGGTGTACCTGCGGCTGGGCGTGCGGCAGCTGAGCATGGCCTACGGAAGCCTGCTGGGCATCAAGGAATATTTGATGGGGATCTCCCTTTGAGCGGGCGAGTGCCCCGTGAGCCAAAACGGCGGATGAAAAAACCGGCATGACCGAGGGGTCATGCCGGTTTTGTTTTGCGGGAAGGCGGGGGTCAGTTCCGGTTTTCCGCCAGGAAGAACAGCGCCACGGTGCCGGGGCCGGAATGGGTTCCGATGACCGGCCCGATGTAGTTGATGTGGATGTCCTTGGTGCCGAAGCGGCTGCGGATCTGGTCGGCTACGTACTCCACGTCCGCCTGGCAGTCGCCGTGGCTGATGAACACGGTCTGATGGGCATTGTCGATGCCGGTTTTGGCCATGTGGTCCACCAGGGCGTCCAGGCTTTGACGGCGGCCGCGGACCTTTTCCATGGGGATCAGGTGGCCTTCGTCGTCCACGTGAAGCACGGGTTTGATGTTCAGCATGGTGCCGAAGAACGCGGCGGCGCCGGACACGCGGCCGCCCCGTTTCAGATGGTTCAGATCGTCCACGGTGAACCAGTGGGACAGTTTCAGCCGGTTGTCCGTGACCCACTGGGCCACCTCTTCCAGGGATTTGCCCTGCTTTTTCTGCTGCGCGGCCAGATAGACCAGCAACCCTTCGCCCATGGAGGCGGCCAGAGTGTCCACGGTGACCACCTTGCGCTGGGGATACTGCTCGGCCAGCTCTTCAAACATCAGGCGGCTGGCGTTGTAGGTGCCGGACAGGCCGGAGGAAAAGGCCAGGTACAAAACGTCGGTGCCCTGCTGCAGCAGCGGCTCCACAATTTCGCGGAAGCGCTCGGGCGTGATCTGGGTGGTGCTGGACTGAGCCCCGGCACGCAGCTTGTCGTAAAACGCGGAGAAGGACATGTCCTTGCCCGCGGGGTCGTTTTGGTAGGTTTGGCCGTCTAAGATGAAATAGAGGGGGATGACGTCCACATCCATCTCGCGGATCAGCTCGGGCGAGAGGTCGGTGGTGGAGTCGGTCAAAATGCGGTAATCGCTCATAATTGCTTCTCCTTTGCCATAGATCTGTTAAGAGTTATTGTAACACATTTGTCAACGTTTGAACATGCCGGCGCAAAAAAGAAATCCCGCCGAAGTCCGGCGGGCGGGTTCAGCGGGTCTTCTGGTTGTATTCTTCCAATGTGATGCCCTGGCCCATGATCTGCGCGGCGGCGTCCTTGCCCACGTAGCGGTAGTGCCAGGGCTCGTAGGTGATCCCGGTCACGGTTTCCTTGCCCTGGGGATAGCGCAGGATGAACCCGTATTCGGCGCAGTGGGCCTGCAGCCACTCAAACTCCGGGGTCTGGTCAAAATCGGCGGTCAGGTCGTCGTGGCCGGCGTACCAGTTGGCGGACACGATGTCCGCCGCCAGCCCCAGGTTGTGCTCGCTGGTGCCCGGGCGCGCCACCCACTGGGCCGCCTGTTTTTCCGCCTCGTCCCGGGGAAAGCCCTCGTCTGCAAAGCTCTGGGTCTTGCGGGCGAACAGGCTGCGCTGCCGGTCCACGCTGCGGTAGGCGGATACTAAGTAGAGCTTGCAGCCGGCCGCCTCGGCATCCGCCAGCATGGCCTCCAGCGCGTCGGCGGCGCGGGCGTCAAAGGGGCGGTTTTCGTAGCCTTCGATCATCACGGTTTTGACGGAGAAATCCTCCGGCAGCGGGTTGGCGGCGTTGACCAGACGGGTGGCCCAGTCCTCGTCGGGAACCGCGGCGGCCGCCGCGGTTCCGGATGCGCTGCCATCCGAGGAGGAGTGAGAGGTGGAAGAGGAACCGTCCATCATGTCCGACATGCCGGACTTGACGTCGGACTCCACCCGGGACATGCCGCTTTCCACGTCGTCCATCAGGGTGGAGGAAGAGTGCATGGAGGAAGAGGACGAAGAGGAAGAATCACTCATACATCCGGACAGAAGCCCCATGCACAAAGCAAGGCTCAAAGTGACGGCAAACAGTTTTCTGCGCAAAATCAAAACTCCCTTTCACGCCGCGGGCGAAAGGGAGTTTGGTTTTCGGATGCCCTCTGACCCGCGGCTATTGTAAATTGCCGGTCAGAGCCATTGCCACCGCCAGCGCCGCCAGCGGGGCCGTTTCACAGCGGAGAATGCGCGGGCCCAGCGTCACGGGAACACATCCCGCCTGCACGGCCGCCTGTGCTTCTTCGGGGGAAAAGCCGCCCTCGCTGCCAGTGATGATGGCAAGAGCGCCCGATGCGCCCTCCAACCGGCTAAGTAAAGGTTCTCCGCCCGCCTCGTAGCAAAAAAGTGCCCGGTCTTTGGCCGCGGCCTGCCCGATCATCTGGGCAAAGGTCAAAGGCATGGCGACCCGGGGGATCACGCCGCGGCCCGCCTGTTTGGCCGCCTCGAAGGCGATGCGGTTGTAGCGCTGGTTTTTCACGTCCTCTTTTTTGGGCGCGGCCACGCAGAACCGGCTGAAGAAAGGCACGATCTCCACCGCGCCCAGCTCCACCGCCTTTTGAATGATCCATTCCAGTTTGTCCTGTTTGGGATAGCCTACGTATAGCGTAACCGGAACCGAGGGCTCCGATACACTGGGGCAGCTGGAAATCACTTCCAGCTCCACCTGTTCCGGGGCCGCGCTGCACACACGGCAGGCGTAGTCGGTGCCGGCGGTGTCGCACACTGTGACCGCAAGGCCCGGCCGGGCGCGCATGACCACGGCCAGATGGCGCGCGTCCGCACCGGACAAAAAGGCGCGGTCGCCGTGGATCTCGGTTGTGAAATAGCGATGGGGCATCGTTTTACTCCTCCCGGGCCGGATGTCCGCACACAAGGCAGACCCAGCCGTTCTTTTCCTTTACCTGGCGCACGCACAGGCCGGCGGCCTTCACCGCTTCGATGACTTCGTCCCGGCGGGTGTCGATGATGCCGCTGGCCATGAACACGCCGTCCTTTTTCAGCAGGGCGGGCACCCCGGGCACCAGCGCCTTGATGGCGTTGGCCACGATGTTGGCGCAGATGATGTCGTAGGTGCCGCTGGCCTTGTCGGACAGATCGCCGATGAGCACCTTGAAGTGCTCGGTCACGCCGTTGCGGGCGGCGTTCTCGCCGGCGGTGCGCACGCACATGGGGTCGATGTCCACGCCCTCGGCCTCGGCCGCGCCCAGCTTCAAAGCGGCGATGGCCAGAATGCCGGACCCGGTGCCGATGTCCAGCACCCGCTCGCCGCCGTGCACGGTCTCGTCCAGCACGGTCAGGCACAGGGCCGTGGTCTCGTGGGTGCCGGTGCCGAAGGCCATGCCCGGGTCCAGGGTGATGACGGCCCGGTCCGTGTCGTACTGCTCCCAGCTGGGCACCACGGCCAGCCGGGCGCCGATGTCCATGGCGTGGTAATACTGCTTCCAGCCGTTCTCCCAGTCCTCCTGGCGCACGCCTTCCAGCGCCATGGTGTAGGGAACCTCGGCCCGGGCCAGCCGGTCCCGCATCAGGTCCGCGATCTCGGCCACGTTTTCGTCCGGGGCGATGTACAGGTGCACGATCACCTCGTCCCGCTTTTTGTCCAGCAGGTCCTGCTCGATCAGGTCCACGTGGGCGATGGCCTCCACCTGGCTCTCCAGATCGCGGTAGTCTTCAATGTAGATGCCGCCGCCGGAAATGCCCGTGGCGATGGCCTCGGCCGTGTCGGAAAAACGGGCGGGAACAGTCAGTCTGATATCGGTCCAATCCATTGTATGTCAGTCTCCTTTTTTGGGTTCGTTTTGTTTGGAAATGTGCGCTTCGCGCCAGGCGCGCACGGCCTCCAGCTTCTGTTTGGCGCGGGCTTCGCTGCCCGCTTCGGTGGGCTCGTAATAGCGGGTGCCCCGCAGGTTCTCCGGCAGGCAGTCGAAGGCGGCCACCTTTTCGGCGGTGTCGTGGGCGTAGACGTAGCCCTCGCCGTAGGACAGCTCCTTCATCAGGCGGGTGGGCGCGTTGCGGATGATCAGGGGCACCGGCTCGTCCAGCATTTTCAGGGCGTCGGCCTTGGCGTGCTCGTAAGCTTTGTACACCGCGTTGGAGCGGGGCGCCAGGGACAGGTAGATCACCGCCTGGGTCAGCGCCAGGCTGCACTCCGGCATGCCGATGAAGTGACAGGCGTTGTAGGCGTCCACGGTCAGGGTCAGGGCGCGGGTGTCCGCCAGGCCGATGTCCTCGCTGGCAAAGCGGATCAGCCGCCGGGCCACGTACAGGGGGTCCTCGCCGGCCTCCAGCATGCGGGCCAGCCAGTACACCGCGGCGTCCGGGTCCGAATTGCGCATGGACTTGTGCAGCGCGGAGATGAGGTTGTAATGCTCTTCGCCGTTTTTATCGTACAGCAGCGATTTTTTGGAGACACACTGCTCCACCAGCGACCGTTCCACCACGGTTTTGTCCCCTTCGCGCCGGCCGTTGAGCACCGCCATTTCCAGCGTGTTCAGCGCCGTGCGGCCGTCGCCGTTGGCAAACCGGGCGATCATGCCCAGGGTGTCGTCGTCCACCTGCACCTGCTGGCCGCCGAAGCCCCGCTCATCGGTCAGCGCCCGGCGCAGAAGCCCCGTCACCTCTTCGGGGGTCAGGGCGTTGAGCACAAACACCTTGCACCGGGACAAAAGGGCCGAGTTGATCTCAAAGGATGGGTTTTCCGTGGTGGCGCCGATCAGGGTGATGCTGCCCTTTTCCACAAAGGGGAGAAACGCGTCCTGCTGGGCCTTGTTGAAGCGGTGGATCTCGTCCACAAACAGAATGGTCTTGTCCCCGAAGGCGCGGGCGTCCTCGGCCTGCTTCATCACGGCCTTGATCTCCTTCACGCCGCTGGTCACGGCGGAAAAATCAATGAACTCGGCTTTGGTGCGCCGGGCAATGATGCGTGCCAGCGTGGTTTTTCCCACGCCCGGCGGCCCCCAGAAAATCATGGAGGGCACGGCGTCGGCGTCGATCATCCGCCGCAGCACCCTGTCCGGGCCCAGAAGATGCTCCTGCCCGCAGAATTCTTCCAGCGTGCGGGGGCGCATCCGGCTGGCCAGGGGCTGGGTCAGCAGAGGCTGGGAAAAAAGCGTCTGTTGTTCCATGCTTTCACCTTCCTTGCATTGCCCTTATTATACAATAGAAACACGTTTGCGCAAAGAGGCTCAAATTCATAGTTTGTTAAAGATTTGTCAAAACTGTAAGAAAACGACCCGTTTCCTGCAAAACATTGGGCACTCTGTGCATTGATAAACTTTTAACAATGGGGTACAATAAGAATCAGCAAAGCCCCCGAAGAACAACACATGTTTGAGTAGATTTTGGAGGAAATGGGAATATGGCAGAGAAAAAAGCAGCGCCCGTCACCACGGTGAAAAGCGAAGTGGAAACCATGATCGACAATCTGGTGGCCAAGGCGCAGGTCGCTCTGAAAGAGTTTTTGGAGCTGGACCAGGAGAAGATCGACCACATTGTGCATGAGATGGCTCTGGCCGGCCTGGACAAACACCAGGAGCTGGCCCGCATGGCGGTGGAAGAGACCGGCCGCGGCGTGTACGAGGACAAGGTCATCAAGAACATGTTCGCCACGGAATACATCTGGCACGACATTAAGAACGAGAAGACCGTGGGCATTCTGGACGAGAACGAGATGGAAGGCTATGTGGAAGTGGCCGAGCCCGTGGGCGTGATCTGCGGTGTGACCCCCACCACCAACCCCACCTCCACCACGCTGTTCAAATGCCTGATCGCGGTGAAGACCCGCAACCCCATCATCTTCGGCTTCCATCCGTCCGCGCAGAAGTGCTCGGCTGAGGCGGCCCGCATCGTGTACGAGGCGGCGGTCAAGGCCGGCGCGCCCAAGAACTGCATTCAGTGGATCGACAAGCCGTCCATCGAGGCCACCGGCGCTTTGATGAATCACCCCGGCGTGGCCACCATTCTGGCCACCGGCGGCCCCGGCATGGTGCAGGCGGCGTACAGCTGCGGCAAACCGGCCCTGGGCGTAGGCCCCGGCAACGTGCCCTGCTACATCAACAAAACGGCGGACCTGCACCGCGCGTGCACCGACCTGATGATGTCCAAGACCTTCGACAACGGCATGATCTGCGCCTCCGAGCAGGCGGTCATCGTGGACCAGGAGATCGCCAAGGACTTTGAGAGCTACATGAAGGCCAACAACTGCTACTTCCTGAACAAGGAAGAGACCGAGCAGCTGGCCAAATACATGTTCCCCGATCCCCACAAGGGCGTGTTTGCCCCGGTGGTCGGCAAGTCCGCCAACTGGATCGCCGAGCAGGCCGGCCTGAAAGTGCCTGAGAAGACCAAGATCCTGATTGCGCCGCTGGACAAACCCGACGACAACCATCCTCTGGCCAAAGAGAAACTGAGCCCCGTGCTGGCCTACTTCAAGGTCAAGAGCAAAGAACAGGGCTTCGAATATGCCAACAAGATGCTGGAGCTGGGCGGCCTGGGCCACTCCGCGGTCATCCACACCGGCGACATGGAGATCGCCGACGAGTACGGCATTGCCATGCGCGTGGGCCGCATCATCGTGAACAGCCCGTCCTCTCAGGGCGCCATCGGCGACATTTACAACACCAACACTCCGTCCCTGACGCTGGGCTGCGGCTCCTACGGCAAGAACTCCGTGAGCCAGAACGTGACCACCGTCAACCTGATCAACAAAAAACGCATTGCGAAACGGAGAGTCAACATGCAGTGGTTCAAGGTGCCGCCCAAGATCTATTTTGAGGAAGATTCCATCCAGTACCTGGAGAAAATGGAGGACATTTCCCGCGCGTTCATCGTCACCGACCCTGTCATGGTGCAGCTGGGCAACGTGGACAAGGTGCTGTACTATCTGCGCAAACGCGAGCAGTACTGCCATGCGGAGATCTACTCCGACGTGGAGAGCGATCCTTCCGTTGAGTGCATCATGCGCGGCGTGGAGGCCATGCGCTCCTTCCAGCCGGACGTGATCATCGCCATCGGCGGCGGTTCCGCCATCGACGCGGCCAAGGGCATGTGGCTGTTCTACGAGCATCCGGAGACCAGCTTTGACGGCCTGCGCCAGCGTTTCCTGGACATCCGCAAACGCGCCTTCAAGTTCCCGAAACTGGGCAAAAAGACCAAACTGGTGGCCATCCCCACCACTTCCGGCACCGGTTCCGAGGTCACCAGCTTCTCCGTCATCACCGACAAGAAGAACGGCAACATCAAATATCCTCTGGCGGACTACAGCCTGACCCCGGACGTGGCCATCATCGACCCGCAGTTCACCTGGTCCATGCCCAAGAGCATTGTGGCGGACACCGGTCTGGACGTTCTGACCCACGCCATCGAGGCCTATGTCTCCGTCATGGCCAACGACTACACCGACGGCCTGGCCCTGCACGCCATCGAAATGGTGTTCACCTATCTGGAGAAATCCTACGCAGGCGACAAGCTGGCCCGTGAGAAAATGCACAACGCTTCCTGCATCGCGGGCATGGCCTTCACCAACGCGTTCCTGGGCCTGAACCACTCCATGGCACACAAGCTGGGCGGCGAGTATCACATCCCCCACGGACGTGCCAACGCCATCCTGCTGCCCTACGTCATCAAGTACAACGCCACCAAGCCCACCAAGTTTGCGCCGTTTCCCAAATACAAAGAGTATGTGGCCGACGAGCGCTATGCCAAGATCGCCCGCCGCGTGGGCCTGTGCGACGCCAGCACTCCCACGGACAAAGCGGTGGACTGCCTGATCGAAGCCATCGTCAAACTGATGAAAGCCACCGACCGTCCGCTGTCCGTGCAGGCCTGCGGCGTGTCCGAGGCCGAGTTCATGAGCAAGGTCAACGAGCTGTCCTACAAGGCCTTCGAAGACCAGTGCACCACGGCCAACCCGGTGTATCCTCTGGTCAGCGAGATCGAGGATCTGTACAAAAAAGCCTACTACGGCAAATAAGCCCAACGGTTTTCGCCCCTCTGACACCTGTCAGGGGGGCTTTTTTTGCGCGGCGCGAAGCCTGTGCCGAAAAAGCAGGGCCCCTTTTGTGAAGATTGAACACTGCAACGTATAAAACAATGTGCTATAATAAAAGAAAAACCAACGGACGGTAGAAGGAGGGGGTTATGGAACAACAAGAGATCACCACGCCCGGTCCGGTTCTGGACCAAAAGGGGGCCATTGTGCCGGGCTATTCCCGCCGGGCGGTGCGCACCTACCGCCGGGCGGAGATCCGCGCGCCGTTTTACCGCATCAAGGAATGGGACTTCTACCAGGCGTCCGACGGCGAAAAGTGCATTCAGTTCACTTACGGGCACGCGTCCTACGCCGGACAGGTGGGCGTGATGCTGTTCGACTTTCAAAAGGGCGAGAGGATCGCGGACATCAGCCGCCTGCTGGCACTGCCCTTCGGCCGGCTGCATCTGCCGGAAAGCGCCGAGGAGGACAGCGACGTCCGGTACGAGAAAAACGGCATGCTGCTGCGGTTCAAAACCCAGGGCGACACCCGCTATCTGTCCTTTGTCACCCAGGACTTTGAGGCGGAACTGACGCTGATGCGCAAAAATCCCAACTCCATTGTGGTGAACGTTCCCTTTGCGGAGTCGCCCACGGCGTTTTATTACAACCAGAAGATCAACTGCATGTCCGCCTGCGGGTATGCCAAATACAAGGACAAGACCTATTATTTCGGCGAGGACGCCTTCGGCCTGCTGGACTGGGGCCGGGGCGTGTGGCCCTTCCACAACGAGTGGTACTGGTCCAACGGAACGGGCCTGCTGGGGGACAAGCTGTTCGGGTTCAACCTGGGCATGGGGTTCGGCGATACCCGCGCGGCCACCGAGAACTGCCTGTTCTATGCGGGCGGGTTTTCCAAGCTGGGGCGGGTGCATTTTCTGCTGGACAAAAACGACTACATGCGCCCGTGGCTGCTGCGGGACGAGGAGGGGCGCCTGGATTTGACGCTGAAGCCTTCCTACGACCGGACCACCCGCACCAAAGCGCTGTGGGTGAACAACTGCTGCCACCAGATGTTCGGCCGCTTTTACGGCACGGCCGTGTGGGAAGACGGCACGGTGCTGCACATCGACGGGCTGCCGGCCTTTGCCGAGCACGCCGTCAACAACTGGTGAAAAACAAAAAAGAGCGCGCGGACCGCACCGGGTCCGCGCGCTTTTTTGTTTGGGGGACAGAGAAGGAATAAGGCTCCCGCGCCCGGGAAATACTGAACAGAAAAGGGCGCACGCCCGAAAAGGAGCCGTTCTCATGAAAATGGACAATCAGACCTATGACGAAATGCGAAAGAAAGCGTCGCCGCCCTCTCCGGTGGTCCGGGACTGCCTGTGGGCGTTTTTTGTGGGCGGGGCCATCTGCTGTGCGGGCGAGGGCCTGGGCACGCTGTACCGGGCGCTGGGCTTTACGCTGACCGATGCGGGCACCCTGACCAGCGCCACGCTGGTGGCGCTGTCCGGCCTGTTCACCGCCCTGGGCTGGTACCAGAAGCTGGCGGCCAAGGCGGGCGCGGGCACCCTGGTGCCCATCACGGGGTTCGCCAACGCCGTGGTGTCGCCGGCCATCGAGTTCCGCAGCGAGGGGCTGGTGCCCGGCGTGGGGGCGAAAATGTTCATCATTGCGGGGCCGGTGATCGTGTACGGCATGCTGGCCAGTGTGGCCTGGGGCGTTCTGTACCATGTTCTGCGGCCCTGGATCGGAGGTTGAAACAATGAAAAAAGGCGATACCATTCCCTTTGAAAAGCTGCCCCGCCCGGCGCACAAGCCGCCGGAGAAAAAGGGCCGGACCATTTCCTTTGAAAAGCTGGGAGGCGGGCACAAGTGAGACGAAAGGGCGATACCGTTTTGTTTGACAGACCGCCCCGGGCGGCCGCTTGGGCGGCGGTGGGCGGCAAAAAAGAAAGCGAAGGCCCGCTGGCGGACGCCTTTGACCTGCTGCTGACCGACGCCAGCTGCGGCGAAAAGAGCTGGGAAAAGGCCGAGAGCGATTTTGCCCGCTACACGCTGGAAGCCGCCCTGAAAAAGGGCGGATTGTCCGCGGCGGAGCTGGACGGCGTGTTCGCCGGCGACCTGGAGTTTCAGTGCACGGCGTCCGCCTATGCCATGCGCGGGTTTGACGTGCCCTATCTGGGGCTGTACGGCGCGTGCAGCACCATGGCCGAGGGCGTGGGGCTGGCCGCCTGCATGGTGGAAGGCGGGGCCATGCGCCGGGCGGCCGCCATGGCCAGCAGCCACTTCTGCGCGGCGGAACGGCAGTTCCGCACCCCGCTGATGTACGGCGGCAAGCGCACGCCCACCGCCCAGTGGACCGTGACCGGCGCGGGCGCGCTGGTGCTGGACGCCGCCCCGGGCGGGCCCCGGGTGCAGGCCGTCACCTTCGGCCGGGTGCGGGATTACAACGTGACGGACATCAACAACATGGGGGCCGCCATGGCGCCTGCCGCCTGCGAGACCATTCTCAACTATCTGGCGGACACGGGCCGCACCCCGGAGGACTTTGACGCCGTTTACACCGGCGATCTGGGCCTGGTGGGAAGCCGGCTGCTGGCCCAGCTGCTGGAGCGGGAGGGCGTGCGCCTGCCCAACCATCAGGACTGCGGCCTGCTGGTGTACAGCGTGGACAGCCAGAACGTGCAGGCCGGGGGCTCGGGCGCGGGCTGCAGCGCCGCGGTGCTGTGCTGCCACGTGCTGCCCCTTCTGGCCGAAGGGCAGCTGCGCCGGGTGCTGTTTCTGTCCACCGGGGCGCTGATGAGCCAGACCACCTTTTTGCAGGGGGAGAGCATTCCCGGCATCGCCCACCTGCTGGAGCTGAGCAGCGGGGAGGAAGGACAATGAATTTTGTGTGGGCGTTTGTGGTCGGCGGGCTGATCTGCGTGGTCGGCCAGCTGCTGATGGATTACACCGGCATGACGCCGGCGCGGATCCTGGTGGCCTATGTGGTGGCGGGCGTGGTGCTGTCGGCGCTGGGATGGTACGACCCGCTGGCCGAGTTTGCCGGTGCGGGGGCCACGGTGCCGCTGCTGGGCTTCGGGCATCTGCTGGCCCAGGGCGTCGTAGACGCGGTGGAGCAGCAGGGGCTGCTGGGCGCGCTGACCGGCGGGTTCACCGCCGCGGCCGGCGGCGTGACCGCCTCGCTGACGGTGGGCTTTCTTTTGAGCCTGGTGGCCAAAAGCCGGGACCAGAACTGACAAAAGGAAAAGCCGCCGCCCAAACGGGCAGCGGCTTATCAAGTTCAATCATTGAGCAGCTTTGTTCGCAGCTTTGGCAAGGCGGGCAACTTTGCGGGAAGCGGTGTTCTTGTGCAGAACGCCTTTCGCAGCGGCCTTGTCGATCGCGACGACAGCGGCTTTCACCTTTTCGTCTTTATCAGCAGCGCCGGTGGAAATGGCGGCGTCAGCCTTCTTGACGACTGTTTTCAGGTTGGACTTGATGACCTTGTTGTGCATGGCCTCTTTCTTGGCTTGCACCACGCGGTCTTTCTGAGATTTAATGTTAGGCATCGTACCACCTCCTTAGTACCCATAACAGTGCACTTTATGATACCACTTTTTGCGCTCGGGCGCAAGTGTTTTTTGAAAAAAGTTTTTTCAAAACAGCGCCGTTCCGGGCGCGGGAAAGGAAGGATTCCAGTATGGGCATGTATACGGATATCGCGGCGGAGATCTATCCGCCGGGCAAGGGGACGGTTCCCCAGGGAGTCAAGATCTATACCGCCAGCGCGGCGGGCATCGGGCTGACGCGGGTGGACGTGGAGCGCTCGGGTCTGCGGCGGCCGCAGGGGCGTTACATCACCCTGGATATGCCCCAGTTTGCCGCCATTGACGACAAGAACGAGGCCTATGTGTGGGCCATTGCCAGCCAGCTGCGCACCCTGCTGCCCAAAGAGGGGCTGGTGCTGGTGGCGGGCGTGGGAAATCCGGGCGTGACGGCGGATGCCCTGGGCCCGGCCACCGCGGCCAAGGTGTTCGTCACCCGGCACATCTGCGAAGCCGGGCAGCTGCCCCCCGGCACGCGCCTGCGCCCGGTGGCGGCCTTTGCGCCGGGCGTGGAGGGCACCACCGGCATGGCCACCGCGGAACTGCTGCGCAGCATGATCCAGCAGATGCGGCCCGCGGCGGTGCTGTGCGTGGACAGCCTGTGCACTTCGGACGCGCGCCGCCTGGGGTGCAGCGTGCAGCTGTCCACCGCGGGGCTGGTGCCCCAGAACGCGGCGCCCCTGACCCAGCAGACGCTGGGGGTGCCGGTGATCGCTGTGGGGGTGCCCACGGTGATGGAGGCGGACAGCCTGCAGACCGGCGGCCGCCCCATGGTCATGACGCCCAAGGACATCGACGCCATCATCCGCCACGGCGCGTCGCTTTTGTCTCTGGCCATCAACAAAGCGCTGCAGCCCGCCTTCAGCGTAGGCGAGCTGACGTTCCTCACATCCTGAGCTCCGGCCGGCCCGAAACAGGGGCCGGCCTTTTCCGTTGCCCGCTGTTTTTTAGAGATTTTGCCAAAATTGGAAGAAAATTTTCGTCAAATATCATGGTTTGTCAATTGCAATTTTTGATTTAATCATTAAAATAGTAATGTAATAAGATTAAAATGGAAGATTTATATCGCAAAGAGAAAAGGATTTGGAATGAAAATAGGGCTTGACATTGGTTCCACCACCATCAAGTGTGTGGTTCTGGATGAAACAGACAGTATCATTTATAAGGCTTACGAGCGGCATTACTCCCACATTGTGGAAAAGGCTGCCGAGGTGTTGGCGCGGCTGGACAAGGAGATCTGCAAGGGCGAAAAGGCGCTTTTGTCCATCTCCGGGTCCGCGGGCATGGGGCTGGCCACGGCCTGTGACGTGCCCTTCGTGCAGGAGGTGTTCGCCACCCGCGTGGCGGCCAAACGCTACGCGCCCGACGCGGACGTGGTGATCGAACTGGGCGGCGAGGACGCCAAGATCCTGTTTTTGACCCACGGCACCGAAGTGCGCATGAACGGCAGCTGTGCCGGCGGCACCGGCGCGTTCATCGACCAGATGGCCACGCTGCTGAAAATGACCCCCGACGAGATGAACGAGGCGGCCCGCCACGCAGAGAAGACCTACACCATCGCCAGCCGCTGCGGCGTGTTTGCCAAAAGCGACATTCAGCCGCTGCTGAACCAGGGCGCCAAAGCCAGCGACGTGGCGGCCAGCATTTTTTACGCAGTGGTCAACCAGACCATTGCGGGCCTGGCGCAGGGCCGGGTCATCCAGGGCAACGTGCTGTACCTGGGCGGCCCGCTGACCTTCCTGCCCCAGCTGAAGAAAAGCTTTGACAAGGTGCTGAAGCTGACCGGCACCTGCCCGGAGAACAGCCTGTATTATGTGGCGCTGGGCGCGGCGCTGTACTCGGACAAGGCCCTGAACCTGGCCGAGGTGGCCGACCGGCTGGAAAAATACAGCGCCACCGCCAGCTATGCCTTTGACCCGCCCCTGTTCGCCAGCAGGGAGGAGTACGAGGCCTTCCGGGTGCGCCACGCAAAGGCCAGCGTGCCCCGCCGCCCCTTCACCGGCGATGTGGGCAAAGTGTACATCGGCATCGACGCGGGTTCCACCACCGTGAAAGCGGCGGTCATCGACGAGGAAGAGAACCTGCTGTTCACCAGCTATCAGCCCAACAGCGGCAACCCCATTCCCATCATCCGCCAGCTGCTGATGGAGATCTACCGCGCCCATCCGGGGCTGGAGATCGGCAGCGTGACGGCCACGGGCTACGGCGAGGACATTGTGAAAAGCGCCTTTGGCGTGGACTACGGCGTGGTGGAGACCGTGGCGCACTTTACGGCGGCCAAGCATTTTATGCCCGACGTGGATTTCGTCATCGACATCGGCGGCCAGGACATGAAGTGCTTTAAAATCGAGAACGGCGCCATCTCCAACATCTTTTTGAACGAGGCCTGCTCCTCGGGCTGCGGCAGCTTTTTGCAGACCTTTGCCCAGGCGCTGGGCTACGACGTGCCCGAATTTGCCAAGCTGGCGCTGTTTGCGGACCGGCCCGTGGATCTGGGCAGCCGCTGCACGGTGTTTATGAACTCCAGCGTGAAGCAGGCCCAGAAGGACGGCGCTTCCATTGAGAACATTTCCGCGGGGCTGGCCATCAGCGTGGTGAAAAACGCGCTGTACAAGGTCATCCGCGCGTCCGGCCCCGAAGAGCTGGGCAAAAAGATCGTGGTGCAGGGCGGCACCTTCTACAACGAGGCCGTGCTGCGCGCCTTTGAACAGGAGATGGGCGTGGAGGTCATCCGGCCGGACATCGCGGGCCTGATGGGCGCTTTCGGCGCGGCGCTGTACGGCAAGGCCAAGGGCCGCAAGCAGTCGACGCTGCTGAGCCTGACCGAGCTGGAAAACTTCACCCAGGAAGTGCGCAACGTGGCCTGCGGGCTGTGCGGCAACAACTGCCAGCTGACGGTGAACCTGTTCCCCGGCGGCAAAAAATACATCAGCGGCAACCGGTGCGACCGGCCCATCACCCACCGGGGCGCCGAGAACCCCCTGAACCTGTACGAGTACAAGCTGCATCTGCTGGAGAGCTACCGGGCCGAGCCCGGCCCGCGGGGCACCATCGGCCTGCCGCTGGCGCTGAATATGTACGAACTGCTGCCTTTCTGGCACACGTTCTTTACAAAGCTGGGCTTCTCGGTGGTGAACAGCGGCGCGGCCAGCCGCAAACTGTACCTGGAAGGGCAGAGCACCATCCCCTCGGACACGGTGTGCTACCCCGCCAAGCTGGTGCACGGCCACCTCCACAAGCTGAGCAAAATGGCGGTGGACACCATTTTCTACCCCTGCATGACCTACAACGTGGACGAACACCTGGGCGACAACTGCTACAACTGCCCGGTGGTGGCCTATTACCCCGAGGTCATTGCGGCCAACTGCCACGAGCTGCAGAACATCCGCTTTTTGTATGATTATGTGGACATCCACCGGCATAAGGATTTTGTGAAGAAGATCGGGGCCATTCTGGCCCGGATCTGGCCGGACATCACCCGGCCCGAGGTGTACGCCGCGGCGGACGCGGCCTATGCCGAATACGACGCACACATGGCGCAGGTGCGCGCCAAAGCCACGGAGATCATTGCCAAGGCCCGCAGCGAGGGGCGGCAGATCATCGTGCTGGCCGGCCGGCCCTACCATGTGGACCCGGAGATCAACCACGGCATTGACAAGCTGATCTGCAGCCACGGCGCGGCGGTCATCACCGAGGACAGCATCTCCCATCTGGTGGAAAAATTCCCCACAAGCATTCTCAATCAGTGGACCTATCACTCCCGCCTGTATGCGGCGGCCAAATACATTGCGGATCAGCCGGACATGAATCTGGTGCAGCTGGTGAGCTTCGGCTGCGGCGTGGACGCCATCACCACCGACGAGACACGCGAGATCCTGCAGGAAGAGGGAAAACTGTACACCCAGATCAAGATCGACGAGATCGCCAATCTGGGCGCGGTGAACATCCGCCTGAGAAGTTTGTTCGCGGCGCTGGAGCAGTGAGCTTCGCGTCTGGCCCATATTGCCCGAAGGAGGGGCAGATCATGGAATATCAGTACCCCCGGTTTACGCCGGAAATGAAGAAGACACACACCATTCTCATGCCCAACATGGCACCCATCCATTTTGAGATGATCGTGGAGGCCATGCGGGACGAGGGATACAAGGTGGAGCTGCTGGACAACAGCGGCCACGACGTGGCGCAGGAAGGCCTGAAGTACGTACATAACGACACCTGCTATCCGGCGCTGCTGGTCATCGGCCAGTTTATCAACGCGCTGAAAAGCGGCAAATACGATCTGGACCGCACGGCCCTGATCATCACCCAGACCGGCGGCGGGTGCCGCGCCTCCAACTACATTCACCTGCTGCGCAAGGCGCTGGTAAAGGCGGGCTTTCCCCAGGTGCCGGTGGCCAGCCTGAACTTTTCGGGCCTGGAGAAGGACAGCGGCTTTCAGCTGACCCTGCCGCTGATCCGCAAGGTGCTGGCGGCGGTGTTCTACGGGGACGAGCTGATGAGCCTGGCCAACCAGACCCGCCCCTACGAAAACCAGCCCGGCAGCGCGGACGCGCTGGTGCACCGCTGGGTGCGGGAGATCGCGGACCAGTTCGACAAAAAGCACGGCGTGACGCTGGCGGACATGACCGCCAACTTCAACGCCATCGCCCGGGATTTCGCCGCCCTGGATGTGACCTACACCCCCAAGGTGAAAGTGGGCGTGGTGGGCGAGATCTACGTGAAATATTCGCCGCTGGGCAACAACCATCTGGAAGAGTTCCTGCACAGCGAGGACTGCGAGGTCAACCTGCCGGGCCTGATGGGCTTTGTGCAGTACTGCATCGCCAACACGTCCATCACCATCCGCCTGTACGGCGGCAGCCGCCTGGTGGCCCTGGGCGCGGACGCGCTGATGAAAT
The DNA here is from genome assembly GCA_944388395.1 of uncultured Ruthenibacterium sp. Taxonomy (GTDB): domain Bacteria; phylum Bacillota; class Clostridia; order Oscillospirales; family Ruminococcaceae; genus Ruthenibacterium; species Ruthenibacterium komagatae. The sequence continues at coordinate 25,765 of CALXIP010000002.1, read as the reverse complement.
GGCTGACAAGGCGCGAACAGCGCATGATCGACGCCATTGCCCGCTATCCCCAGTTCCACGCCCCCACGCTGTTTGAACACACCATGCAGCTGGCCAAGGGCGTCATCGGCTACGGCAACAAAATGGGCGAGGGCTGGCTGCTGACGTCGGAGATGATGGAGCTGCAGAAAACCGGCTTTGAGAACATTGTGTGCGCACAGCCCTTCGGCTGCCTGCCCAACCACATCTGCGGAAAGGGCATGATCAACAAGATCCGCACCATTTACCCCAACGCCAACATCACCCCCATCGACTACGACCCCAGCGCCACCCGGGTCAACCAGGAAAACCGCATCAAGCTGATGCTCAGCGTGGCGCGGGAACGCCTGAACGACCACGGCAGCGGCAGCGCCGGCACGCCGGCGCCGGTGTACGGCCAGGTGAAGGTGCCGGGCGTGAAGGTGCCCGGGCTGTCCCCGGCGTTTGCGGAAAACTGAGCCGCAGGAAAAACGTTTTTGACCCCCGAAGATGTTTTGAGGAGGTACGCAGATGGGAACGACCCTGTATTCTCTGGGACCCATGCAAGGCTCAAGGCTGTGGCGGTGACCGCCCGAAACAAACGATGGAAATAATAGGAAAAGAACCCCCGGGCCATTGGCCCGGGGGTTCTTTTGGTGGGGGAGAAGAAGGCTAACGCCGCGGCCCGTGGGGAAGGAAAAACGAAAGACGGGCTTCGCGGACGGCTTTCGAAGCGGGGGCGGCATGCAGCGCCCGGTAGCGTTGCCACACGCCGCTGTACAGAACGTTGCACAGCAGGGTGTCCTGCCGGGCGGCGTCCAGCTGTTCAAAGCCCGCCAGACAGCGGGCCATGGCGCCTTTTAAAAGGGCCTGACACTGCTGCTCATAGTCCGGGCTGCCGGCCAGCGCGGCCAGCGGGTTGTAGCGGCCGGCGCGCAGGTCCGCCTGCAGATCGTCGTAGGCGTCCATCAGGTAGGAAAATTCCCCCAGGCCCGCGCCCAGCTGGCGCAGCGCCTCGGCACAGTCGCCCTTGACGGGGGACACCACGTCTGCGGTGAGCTGGCCGAAATAACTGGCGGGGACGGTGGGGTCCGGGCACTTTTGCGCTTCGCACCGCTGCAGCTGCTGCAGGCCGTGGCTGATGGCCAGGCACTGGCGGGGGTACCGGTGGCTGACCGCCGCGTACCGGCCGCGCAGCTGGTGCAAAAGCGCCAGCGCCATGTAGTTGTGGTCGTCGGACCAGTCGTCCTGGGCGCTGTGAAAGGCCAGGGCGATGCTCATGTCCGCGGCGTAGCCGCTGAACCCGTTGGAAAAGCGCGGGTCCAGGGGGGCGGCCTTTCGCCCGTCGCCGTACACATCGGTGAGCAGAATGTCCAGAAAGGTCAGGTCGTGCGACAGAGCCAGCTGTGCCAGCGGGCCGTGGCGCTGGCGCAGCGACTGCGCCAGTGTGCGGCGGTACGCCTGATAGCGCCGGGCGTCGTCTGAACAGAGGGTCTTCCGGTCCAGCGTCACATAGCCAAACATACCGCAGCGCTCCTTTCCGTGAAATGATGGTTCTATTATCCGATATAAATATGGCTACTTTATGAAGAAACGAAAAATTTTCGAAGATTGGATGGAAAAAAACACCGTTTTTGCAAAAAAAGGGGAGAGGCGGGTCTGCCTCTCCCTTTTTATGGAAACCGTCAGAAATTGCGGCCGTTCCAGCCCCAGTGCGGGGTCTCCTGGTACTGCACGTAAATGCGGTCCGGCTCGATTTGAAAAATGCCGGACAAAATCTCCGTGATGCGGCTGGTCAGATCGTCGTAAGCCTCTTCCGGCGCGCCGCCGTACAGGCTGACCGTGACCATGGCGGCGGGCTCGTACGAGCCCTGAAACCACAGGTAGGCCGCGGGGTCGATCTCCACCATCAGCCAGGCTTCGCTTTTGCCGGGCAGCGCTTCCACCGCGTGGCCCAGGCGCTGCTTGGCCAGCTCACAGGCGATGTCCGGCGCTTCCACATTGGTGCGCACATGAATAAAAGGCATGGTTTACTCCTCCTGTAAATCCTGAATCATTTCCCACATGGCCTGCACCGAGTTGAAATGCTCGGGCACCACGTCTTCGGGCGGGATCTCCACGCCGAATTTTTCACTGATCTCGTAGATCAGGTTCACCACGTCAAAGGAATCCAGCAGCCCGTCGTCGATCAGCGCCGTTTCGCTGAGAAAATCAATGTCGGGTTTTGCGTCCTGTAATAATTCAAGCAGTTCGTCCATTTTGTATGATTCTCCTTTCTTCGAAAATGCGCTGTTCAGAAAAGCCGTGGAAAGCGCGGGGCGCACCACCTGCGCGCCGTTTTGCCCGGTGTACAGCGCCACCAGCGGCAGCGCCCGGCTGAGGAACAGGTACATGCCCTCGGTGACGGAGTAAGCCCCGATGGAGCCGAAGCACAAAAGGTCTCCGGGCCGGGGGTCCGTCAGGGGAAGGCCCTTGACCAGCACGTCGCCCGCCGTGCACAGCGAGCCGCACACGTTCCAGGGGGCGGGTTCGCCCGGGCGCGGGGCGGCGGGCAAAAAGCGCACCGGCGGGATGCGCATACCCAGCGTCTGTCCGTAGTAATTCACGTGGTGGATGCCGCCGTCCACAATGCACCAGCCGCGGCCGGCCGTGGTTTTCACGTCCATCACCTGCGTCAGATAGGTGCCGCAGGGCGCGGCCAGAAACCGGCCCAGCTCGCACACCACCCGGCGGGTGCGGGCCGCCTGCCGGACCGCGCCGGCCAGCGCCTCCAGCAGCTGCGCTTCGCCGTCATCCGGGCGGAAGTATTCCACGCCGATGCCCGGGCCGTACTCCAGTTCGGAAATGGAAATGCCGCATTCCGCTTCCAGCCGGGCGGCCAGCGCCTCCAGCGTCTCCAGCTCCTGCCGGAACACCGCGGGCTTGCGCTTCTGGGTGCCGGAATACAGCTGAAGCCCCGTCACCGGAAGCCCGGACCGGCACACCCGGCGCACGTCGTCCTCGTCCATGCCGAACTGGTTGCCGCTGGACAGCCGCACCAGCACCCGGATGGACGCGCCCGTGCGGCGCGCGCACGCCGCCAGCAGGTCCGCCTGGCGCAGCGATTCCACCGTGTACATGATAACGCCTTTTTGCATGGCCCGCAAGAGGTCTTTTTCCTCTTTGTTCACGCCCGAGAGCACGATGCGGGCCGGGTCCAGCCCGGCGGCCATGCACAGCTCGAATTCGCCGGGCGAACACACCTCCACCCGGACCGCCTCATCGGGCAGGGCGGCCAGCAGAAAGGGGTTGGCCTTCATGGCGTAGCACACCTGCCCCGGGGCCAGCGCCCGGGACACCCCGCGCACCCGCGCGGCAAAGGCGTCCGCGTCAAAAAGATAGCAGGGTGTGCCCAGCCGGGCGGCCAGGCTTTTCAACAATTCATCGGTCAACCGGACCGCCTCCTTTTTCCGTCAGCCGGGCGGTGAGGGCCGCCCGGTCGATCTTTCCGTTTTTGTTCATGGGCAGCTGCTCCAGCCGCAGGTACAGGCCGGGCAGCATGAAGGCGGGCAGCGTTTTGCGCAGCTGGGCGGCCACGTCGGCTTTTTCGGCCGTGCCCGCGTAGCAGGCCGCAATGCGGCGGCGGTCCGCCAGGTACACGCAGCAGGCCCGGTCCACGCCGTCCAGCGCGGCGAGGGCCGCTTCAATGTCCCCCAGCTCGATGCGGTGGCCCATGTGTTTGATCTGAAAATCCCGCCGGGCGGCGTAGTACCACTGGCCGTCGTCCCCCACCCGGGCCAAATCGCCGGTGCGGTAGACCGGGTCCCGGTAGGCGTTGTGCAGCGGGTTCTGCACGAACACGGCCTGGGTGCGCAGCGGGTCGTTGTAATAGCCCAGGGCCAGGGCGCTGCCCGCCACGCAGATCTCGCCCAGGCCGCCCGGCCGGGTGACAGGGGCGTTGTTTTCGTCCAAAAGGAACACCCGTTCGTTGGGGAAGGGCGTGCCCAGGGGCAGGGGCTCGTCGTCGGCAAAGTCCCGGTCCACCACGTAGTACAGGCAGTTGCAGGTGATCTCCGTGGGGCCGTACAGGTTGACAAAGCGGGCGTTGGGCAGGGCTTTGCGCCAGGCGCGCAGATGCTTGGGGGGCATCACTTCGCCGCTGAACAGCACCTGCCGCACCCGGTCGGGCGTTTTATAGTTCAACCCGTTCATGGCGGTGACCAGGCACAGGGCCGAGACCGCCCAGGTCAGAGACGTGACGCCCTGCCGGCACAGCAGGTCCAGCAGGCGGGCGGGCATGGAAAAGTACTTGCGGGCGATGAGATACACGGTGGCGCCCGTGGCCAGGCCGGTGTACAGGTCCTTCACGGACACGTCGAAGTCAAAGGGGGCCTGGTTGCCCAGCACGTCCTGATGGGAGAAGCCGAACAGCCCGGTGAAGGCGTCGATGAAATCGATGGTGGAGCGGTGGCTGACCACCACTGCCTTGGGAACGCCCGTGGAGCCGGAGGTGAAGATGGCGTACAGGGGGTCGGCGTCCGTGGCCTGGGCTCTGCGCGCGGCCAGCAGCGCCGGGTCCGCGGGGGGATCGTCCTCCGGCAGGACCAGCACCCGGCCGGGAAACAGCGCCCGGGCCCGCTGGGCGTGGGCGGCGTCCGTCACCAGCAGCGGCGCGTTCAGCACCTGAAACAGGCCCGCAAGGCGCCGGTCCGGCAGGCTGGGGTCCGCCATGGCGTAAAAACAGCCCGCGTACACCGCGCCCAGAAAGGCGGCCACCGCCCCGGGGCTTTTTTCCAGCAGCACCGGCACCGGCGTGCGGGGCGCAAGCTCTGCGGCCAGCAGGCTGCCCAGGCCCTGCGCCCGGGACTGCAGCTGCGAAAAGCTGAGCGCGCCGTCATCGTCCGCAAAGGCGGTCTTTTGGGGGAACCGCAAGGCCGTGCGCTCCAAATATTCCAGAACATTGATCTGCATTTACAGTCTCTCCTTTGCCTGTTCCGGCGTGTAGAACAGCCCGGACACGTCCTCGCCCGCCGCAAGGCGCTGCAAAAAGGACGCGAAAGCCGCGCTGAACGCCCGGGCGCCGTCCGCGTTCATGTGGGACAGGTCCCGGAACATCTCCGGCCGGGGAGAAAACAGCTCCGGCCGGGCCAGATTGAAGTTGTAATAGGGCACCCCGGCCTGCCGGGCGCTTTCGGCGATGGCCGCGTCCGCCTCAAAGTACCGGGGCATGGCGCGCAGGGCCTGCGCCGGGCGGGGCGTGTTCACCAGCATCAGCTGCGCGCCGTGCTGCCGGCACAGCCGGGCGATCTTCTGCACGTATTCCCGGCTCTCGCCGGTGAAGTCCTCGGGGCCGGTCTCGTCCACGGTGTCGGGCAGGGGCGCGGCGGGGGCGGAGGGGTCCACGTACACGTAGCCGTCCCGCACGTACTGCAGGCCGTCCTGAGGGGCGGGGTCCGGGTCGGGGAAGAGCTTTTCCCGCACGTTCTGCAGCGCCGAGCGCGGGCCCTTCACATGGTAGCCCCGCCACCACAAAAGCCGGTCCAGATAGGAGCCGTCCTGGGCGGTGGCCCAGTAGTACCGGGCCCGGATCAGGGGGCTTTTCAGATAGGGCGCCAGCGACACGTAGACCAGCGGGTCCTCCTGCTGGCGGGCGTACTGCCGGGCCTCCACCGCAAGCACCACCAGCCGGGGGCTTTGGGTGCGGAACATCTCTTTTAAAAGGTAATAGCTGGCGGGAAAGTCCGCGCTGGACGCGCCCAAATCGAACACACGGGCGTTCAGCGCCGGTTCCAGCACGTCCGGGTCAAAGTGATACAGCGCCAGCGAAGAGCCGCAGAACACCACGTCCAGCGGTTCGCTGCGGTGCAGGTCTTCCAGCATGCGCCGGGTGAAGTTGCCCGCGGGCATGAGCACGAAATTCAAAAGGCTGTTCACCAGGGCCAGAAACACCAGAAAGGCCGCCGCGCGCACCCAGGCGCGCCGTTCAGAATTGCGCATACAAAAACCCTCCCGTGAGATCGGTGCCCTGGGCCGCCAGCCCCAGCACCGCGATCAAAAGCCCGGTGTAGCAGGTCCAGCGCAGCCAGAGGGGCCGGGCGTCCAGCCCGGTGCGGATGGAAACGCCCCGCTCCTGCAACACGCTGACAAAAAACAGCACGGCGGTGGCAACGGCCAGCACCAGAAAGTCCCGGCCGGTGAGGCCCAGCTGCAGCAGGATGCCCTGCCCCAGGGCGGCGATGTCCGGCCGGGCAAAGGTGCGCACCAGCATCTCCGCGCCGGCCCGGACGGTGAGCGCCCGGTCAAAGTACCAGCCCACGTTCACCACCGCGAAGGTGCGCAAAATTTGAAACACCCGCCAGCCGCGGCTGTGCACGTTCACCCGCAGGGCGGTTTTCATCCGGTCAAAAAGCGGTTCCAGCAAAGCGGCGCCGGCAATGACAAGGCCGTTGTACAGGCCCCACACCGCGTAGTGCGCGCTGGCGCCGTGCCACACGCCCACCACCAGGAACACCGCCACGTTGGCCAGGCACACGGGCAGCACCCGGCCCACGCTGCGGCCCAGGTGCGCTTTGGCCCACTTGCCCAGCCGGGCCATGGGCCGGGAGATGGACAGCGGGTAGAACAGGTAGTCCCGCATCCAGGCGCCCAGCGAGATGTGCCAGCGCCGCCAGAATTCCGACAGGGAGTGGGAAAAATAGGGACGGGTGAAGTTTTCCGGCAGGCGGATGCCGAACAGCTCGGCCGCGCCCAGCACCACGTCGATGCCGCCGGAGAAGTCCGCGTACTGCTGCAGCGAGTAGAACAGCACGCCCACGGCCAGCACGCTGCCGGGGTAGGTGTCGTACGAGCCGAACACCTGGTCCACCAGCACGGCGGCCCGGTCCGCGATGACCATTTTTTTAAAGTAGCCCCACAGCATGCGCTGGATGCCGTGCTGCAGCGCCGTCAGCCGGAAGGAATGGGGCTCCAGCAGCTGGGGGCCGGTCTGGTCCCAGCGGACGATGGGGCCCTGCAGAAGCTGCGGGAAAAAGCCCACGAACAGCGCCAGGCGGGGCAGGCTGCGCTGGGCCTGCACGGTGCCGCGGTACACGTCGATCAGGTACCCCATGGCGCTGAAGGTGTAAAAGGAGATGCCCAGCGGCAGCAACAGCCCGGTGCGGCCCCACAGCGGCCCCACGTATTTCAGCCAGGCCAGCACGCCGAAGTTCAGCCCCAGCACCGCCCAGAAAAAGCGGCGCTTTTTGGCTTTGGCGGCGGCCCGCCGGGCCTTTTTCTCCGCGGGGGTGCACCCCTGGGCGGGGCACAGCCGGTCCACCCGGGCCATGGCCAGGCCGCCCAGCCAGGTGGTCACGATGGTCACGGCCGGGAACAGCAGACCCGCCGGGCCCGCGCAGGCGTAGAACCCGCCGCTGAGCACCAGCAGGCACGCCCACTGCCAGCGCCCGGGCAGAAGGTAGTACACCAGCACCCCGACGCACAGAAACACAAAAAAGGAAAAAGAAAACAGGGACATGCCGGGCTCCTTTCAAAAAAGTCGGGTCACAGGACCGCGCGGTATAGTTGGGCCACCTGGCGCAGCGCGTCCACGCTGGCCACAATGTCTCCGGGCACCTCCAGCGAATGGTTCGCGCCGGGGATCTTCGTCAGCCGGACGGCCGGGTCCTGCTCCATGCGGGCGGCGCAGTCGGGCGTCATCAGCGGGTCGGCGTCGCCGTACACGGCCCAGCAGCTGCGCCCGCGCATGTAGGCGTCGTAGGTGCGGGGCAGGGGCGTCAGGTAGATCTGCACGGGGCGCAGGGCCAGACGGCGGGCCACCTCGCCCGCCACCAGGGTGCCCAGGCTTTTGCTGACGAACACGCACCGGCCCAGGCACCGGCCCGCCAGCTGCGCCAGCGCGTCGTTGACGCAGCCGGGCAGCGCGGCCTGGGCCTGCAGCGGCGCCGGAACGGCCGGGTCCGGCGAGAAGGACGGGTAGTCCACGCACACCACTTCGCTGCCGGTTTGCTGCGCCTGTTTGCGGGCGTAATAGAACAGCGGCCGGTCCGCGCCGTAGCCCATTCCGGGAAAGAAAACAACTGTCGTATCCAAAAACGAGTCACTCCCTGAAAAAATTTCATTTTGCCGTTTTTTTTCATGCACAGTATAGCACGTCCGTGCCCCGGGGACAATTGAACCGCCAGGGAAAGTGTGGTATACTGTTGATAAAATCAGCATCCTGTGAGGAGAGTTCGGAGCATGGAAGAAAAAATCAGCAATTTCCTGACGGAAATCATCGACAAGGACCTGGCCCAAGGCCGTGTGAAAGAGATCCACACCCGGTTCCCGCCCGAGCCGAACGGTTATCTGCACATCGGCAGCGCCAAGGCCATCTGGATCAACTGGAGCATCGCCAAACAATACGGCGGAAAGTTCAATTTGCGGTACGACGACACCAACCCTTCCCACGAGGACGTGGAGTACGTGGACAGCATTCTGGAAGATCTGCGCTGGCTGGGGGCGGAACCCACCGGCGGCATCTATTACGGCAGCGATTATTTCGACCAGTGCTATGAATACGCCGAGCAGCTCATCCGCGAGGGCAAGGCCTATGTGGACGATCTGACCCGGGAGCAGATGCAGGAGTACCGCGGACAGGACGCGGGCAAGCCGTCCCGCCCCAGCCCCTGGCGCGACCGCACCCCCGAGGAGAACCTGGATCTGTTCCGGCGCATGCGCGCGGGCGAGTTTGCGGACGGCACCAAAACTCTGCGCGCCAAGATCGACCTGGCCAGCCCCAACATGAACATGCGCGACCCGGCCATCTACCGCATCATGCGGGCCCACCACCACCGCCAGGGCGACAAGTGGTGCATCTACCCGCTGTACGACTTTGCACACCCCATTCAGGACGCCATCGAGGGGATCACCCACTCCATGTGCAGCCTGGAGTTTGAGAACCACCGTCCCCTGTACGAGTGGGTCATCGACAACCTGCATCTGGGGCCCTTCCCCATTCAGAGAGAGTTTGCCCGTTTGAACATCACCCATACGGTCATGAGCAAGCGCTATCTGCGCAAGCTGGTGGAAACGGGCGTGGTGGACGGCTGGGACGACCCGCGCCTGCCCACCCTGTGCGCGCTGCGCCGCCGCGGCTACACCCCCGAGAGCATTTTTGAGTTTGTGAAAAAGGCGGGCGTGGCCAAGGCCAACAGCCTGGTGGACAACCGCCTGCTGGAGCACTGCATCCGCTCCGAGCTGGACCCCGTGGCCCCGCGCCGCGTGGCGGTGCTGGACCCGGTGAAGCTGGTCATCACCAACTATCCCGAGGACAAGACCGAGGAGTTCCAGCTGCCCAACAACCCCAAGGACGAGAACGCCGGCACCCGCGCGGTCCCCTTCACCAGAGAGGTGTGGATCGAGCGCAGCGACTTTGCCGAGGTGCCGCCGCCCAAGTATCAGCGCCTGAAGCCCGACGGCGAGGTGCGCCTGATGGGGGCGTACATCGTCAAGTGCACGGGCTTTGAAAAGGACGAAGCGGGCAATGTGACCAAGATTTTGTGCACCGCCGATCTGGAGACCGGCAACGGCATGCCGGCCGACGGCCGCAAAGTGCGCGGCACCATCCACTGGGTGAGCACCGCCCACGCGGTGGACGCCGAAGTGCGCCTGTACGGCGATCTGTTCGGCGAGGAGAACATGGGCGAGCTGCCCGAGGGCAAGACCTACGACGATTATCTGAATCCTGAGTCGGTGCAGGTGCTGCCCAACGCCAAGCTGGAGCCCGCGCTGAAGGACGCCCGCCCCGGCGAGCGCTTCCAGTTCGTGCGCATGGGTTACTTCACGCCGGATTCCAAGCATCCGGGCGTGTACAACCGCATCGTCACGCTGAAGGACAGCTTTTCCAAAACGCTGGCGCAGAAATAAGAACAGACAGGGACGGCGCGCGGCGCCGTCCCTGCTTTGGCTTGCAAGGAGGGAAATGCCATGCAGCAAACCATGCTGGCCGCCGTGTGGGACGGCGGCAGCGCCCCGGTGCTGACCCGGCGGCCGGTGCCCGTTGTGCACGAGCCGGGCGACGCCATTGTGCAGGTGACCCGTTCCACCATCTGCACCAGCGACCTGCACATTCTGCACGGGGCCGTGCCCCGCGCCGTGCCGGGCATTGTGCTGGGGCATGAATTTGCGGGCCGGGTGGTCGCGGTGGGCCCGGGGGTCACCCGGCTGCGTCCGGGCGACCGGGTGGCCGCCAACTGCGAGAGCTTCTGCGGGGACTGCTGGTTCTGCCGGCGGGGCTATGTGAACAACTGCGAACAGGGCGGCTGGCTGCTGGGCTGCCGCATCGACGGCTGCCAGGCGGAGTATGTGCGGGTGCCCTTCGCGGACCAGTGCCTGTACCCGCTGCCCCACGGCGTCAGCGAGGAGCGCGCGCTGTTTGTGGGGGACATTCTGGTCAGCGGTTACTGGGGCGCTTTGCAGTGCGACATCCGCCCCGGCGACACGGTGGCGGTGGTGGGCGGCGGCCCCGTGGGGCTGTGCGCAGCCCAGTGCGCCCGCTTTTTGGGGGCGGGCCGGGTGGTGCTGCTGGAGCCGGACCCCGCCCGCCGGGCGCTGGCCCTGGCCCAAAAGCTGGCGGACGAGGTGCTGGACCCCTGCCGGGAGGACGCGCCCGCCTTTGTGCAGCGCCTGACCGGGGGCCGCGGCGCGGACAGCGTCATCGAGGCGGCGGGCGCGCCGGACACCTTCCAGCTGGCCTGGCGCGTGGCCCGGCCCAACGCGGTGGTCAGCGTGGTGGCCATGTACGAGAGCGACCAGATCCTGCCGCTGCCACGGATGTACGGCAAAAACCTGATTTTCAAAACCGGCGGCGTGGACGCCAACTGCTGCCCCCGTCTGGTGGAACTGATCGCCGCCGGGAAGCTGCGCACGGATTTCCTCATCACCCACCGCGGCCCGCTGGAAGCCATTCTGGACGGGTACCGCACCTTTGCCGCCCGGCAGGACGGCTGCCTGAAATGGGTGGTCACAGGCCCTTGTAAAACAGAGGAAAGTGTTTCATAATAAGAATGAAAAAATGGTTGCAAATTATACAAATATAGTATAAAATAGGAGCGAACAAAAAAGGAGGCCTTTTTGAATGGGTGCAATCAAAGCAAAAGAGCATATTTGGTATGTGGGTGTGCAGGACCCGGACCTGCGTGTGTTTGACATCATCATGCATTCGGACTACGGCACCAGCTACAACGCATATCTGGTGCAGGGCACGGAGAAGACGGTGCTGTTCGAGACCAGCAAAGCGAAATTCTTTGACGAGTTTCTGGACAACATCCGCCAGGTGACGGACCCCGCCAAGATCGACTACATTGTGGTGGACCACACCGAGCCGGACCACACCGGCAGCATGGAGAAGCTGCTGGAGCTGGCCCCCAACGCCACGGTGCTGGGGTCGGGCACGGCCATCACCTTTTTGAAGGAGATCGTCAACCACCCGTTCAACGCCAAGGCTGTTTCGGAGAAGGACCGCATCGATCTGGGCGGTCTGACGCTGACCTTCCTCAGCGTGCCCATGCTGCACTGGCCGGACAGCATGTACACCTACATCCCCGAGCTGAAGGCGCTGTTCACCTGCGACAGCTTCGGCTGCCACTACGCGGATGAGCGCGTGTTCAACGATTTGATCGAGGGCGATTTTACCGAGGCGTACAAATATTACTTCGACAACATCATCGGGCCGTTCAAAAACCCGTTCATGCTCAAGGCGCTGGACCGCATCAAGGACCTGCCCATCGAGTTTGTGGGCAACGGACACGGACCGGTGCTGCGCAGCAACATCCAGCATTATTTTGATCTGTACCGCGCCTGGAGCACGCCCCAGCCCCGGGACAAGAAAGTGGTGGCGGTGGCCTATGTGTCCGCTTACGGATACACCCGCCAGCTGGCCGAGCAGATCTGCAAGGGCCTTTCCGAAAGCGGCGTCGAGGTGAAGTGCTTCGATCTGGTCAGCGACGACAACGCCGCGGCCAAGGCCGCCATTGCGGACGCCGACGGCTTTTTGCTGGGCAGCCCCACGCTGGTGGGCGACGCGCTGCCCCCGGTGTATGAGATGCTCATCGGGCTGAACCCCATCATCCACAAGGGCAAGTTTGCCGCCGCCTTCGGCAGCTACGGCTGGAGCGGCGAGGCCGTGCCCAACCTGACGGCCCGTTTGCAGCAGCTGAAGCTGAACATGCCGTTGGAGGGCATGAAAGTGCGCTTTAAACCCACCCAGACCGATCTGGACGCGGCCAAGCAGTACGGCCTTGCGTTCGGCAACGCGGTGCGCGGCGTTTAAACGCCCGCGGCTTCCCCATACTAAGAAAAAAGAAAGGAGAATCTCCCCATGAAAAAGTGGCTTTGCACCATCTGCGGCCAGGAATTCGAGGGTGACCAGCCTCCCGTGCCGTGCCCCGTGTGCGGCGCCGGCGAGGAAGCCTTTGAAGAAGTAGCCGAGTAAGAAAAACAGCCTTCCGCTTGGCCGGGGTTCCGTAAGAAAACGACGCCGGGAAGGAGCCTCTTTTGCGCGGCTGCATCGTCAAACCGCCTTGACAACCACAAAGGGTGCCTTCGGCGTTTTTCCTTGCATCCGCATCAAAAGGGACGCCTTCCCGGTGCAAGCAGTTGCGCCCCGAAATTTTGAGGAAAAGAACAAAAAAGCGGTCCTGCAAGCAAATTGCTTGCAGGACCGCTTTCTGCGTTTCATGCGTCAAAAATTCGGGGCTTAACCGCCGTTTTCTTATGTCACCCCGGCTTTCGGCTTCCCGTTTCTTTATTGGATGGTGCCGGCCATTGCTTCCAGCGTCTGCCGCAGAACCTGCACCAGCCGGTCTGCGTCGGCCAGATCGACGTTGGGCAACGGCGCGCGCAGAATGTAGTCCTGCCGGGCCGGGTCCTGCGCCAGCTCAAAGGGAGTGCCGCCGGCCTGCAGCCGTTTGTGCCACTGCTGCTGGCAGGCGCGGTTGCGGCCCGAAAGCCATACCTCCAGCCGGAACGGACGGTGCACAAAGACCACCGCCAGCTTCAGCCCCAGGCCCTTCAGCGCAGGGCTGGCGCACTGAAAATAGGAGTAGTCCATGGCGTTTTCCACAATGCCGCCCTGAAAGGTGTACTCCGGCATCTCCTGTTCCAGCCGAACGCGCAGAAACCGGAACATCCGGACAAACTCGGCGTAGGCGTCGGCCAGCCGGGTGGTCTGCAAAAGCTGGCGGTAAAGGGCCAGAAGCTCCCGGTCAAAGGTCAAGAAAATCCCTCCTCAGGGCACCAGCTGCTCCAGATCGTAGGGAGTGGACTGGTATACGTAGTAGTTCAGCCAGTTGGAGAACAGCAGGTTCGCGTGGCTGCGCCAGCGGAAAATCACGTCGTTGGCCGGGTCGTCGCCATAGAAATAGTGCTTGGGCACCTCAATGGGAAGCCCCTTGCCCAGGTCCCGCTCATACTCGGCCCGCAGGGTGTCCTTGTCGTATTCCATGTGGCCCAGAATAAAGATCTGCCGGCCGGAATCCGTGGCCAGCAGGTGCAGCCCGGCCTCGTCGCTCTCGGCCAGCACACGCAGGGCGTCCACCTTGTCCACATCCGCGCGGCGCACTTCCGTGTGGCGGGAGTGGGGCGCGTAGAACACCTCGTCAAATCCGCGCACCAGCGGGTTTTTGGGGCGGGTCACCCGGTGGGGGAACACGCCGAACACTTTCTTTTCCACCGGGTATTTGGGCACGCCGTAGTGGTAGTACAGCGCGGCCTGCGCGCCCCAGCAGATGTGCATGGTGCTGTAGACGTGGGTGCGGCTGTAGTCCATCACGGCGCACAGCTCGGGCCAGTAGTCCACCTGTTCGTATTCCAGCTGCTCCACGGGCGCGCCGGTGATGATCATGCCGTCGAACCGCTCCGAGCGGATCTCGTCAAAGGTCTTGTAAAACGCCTCCAGATGGGCGCCGGACACATGGGTGCTCTCGTGCGAGCCCATGCGAAGCAGCGTCAGCTGCACCTGCAGCGGACTGTTGGCCAGCACCCGGGCGATCTGGGTCTCGGTGGCGATCTTGGTGGGCATCAGGTTGACCAGCAAAATGCGCAGCGGCCGGATGTCCTGGCTGATGGCCCGGGCCTTGTGCATCACAAATACATTTTCGTCTTCCAGCGCCTGAAACGCAGGCAGTTCCCTGGGAATAATCAACGGCATGAGGAAGTTCTCCTTTCCAACGGTTTACTGTTTATTGTACGAAAACACCCCCGCTCCGTCAAGCATCTTGACGGCAAATGGTATACTGAAAAAGAGGGCCGCAGACAGGCCCGTCCGGAAAAGGAGCGTGTGACTATGAACGTGTTGATGCTGAACGGAAGCCCCCATCGAAACGGAAATACCGCCCTGGCGCTGCGGGAGATGGAAGCGATTTTTGCCCAGCAGGGCGTGACCACAGAGATCCTGCACATCGGCGGGCAGGATATCCGGAGCTGCATTGCCTGCGGCGGATGTGCGAAAACCGGCCGCTGTGTGTTTGAAGACGCGGTGAACGCCGCGGCGCCCAAGTTCGCGGCCTGCGACGGCCTGGTGGTGGCCAGCCCGGTGTATTACGCGGGGGCTAACCCCACGCTGACCGCCTTCTTAACGCGGCTGTTTTACAGCACCTCCTTCGACAAGACCATGAAGGTGGGCGCGGCGGTGGTGTGCGCCCGCCGGGGCGGCCTGTCCGCAACCTTTGACGAGCTGAACAAGTTCTTCACCATCAGCGGCATGCCCGTGGCTTCCAGCCAGTACTGGAACAGCATTCACGGCCGCCTTCCCGGCGAGGCCGCGCAGGACGCCGAGGGGCTGCAGACCATGCGCACCCTGGCCCGAAACATGACCTTCCTGATGAAGAGCATCGCCCTGGGCAAAGAGGCGTACGGCCTGCCCGAGACAGAGCCCCGCCAGAGCACCCATTTTATTCGCTGAACGCCAAAAAGCCGGCATGGCCACTGCCATGCCGGCTTTTTTTCATGTTTCAGCTGCGGTGAAACCGGGCCTTCCACACGCCGGCAAAATACCGGGCGGTCAGCCAGAAGCAGCGCAGTGCGTTGTCGGCGATCATGCAGGCCCACACGGCCCGCAGCCCCATGCCCAGCCAGCGCACGCACACAAAGGTCAGGCACACGCGCACCACCCACATGCACACCGTGGAGCACACAAAGGGCCCGCGGGTGTCGCCAATGCCCTGAAATACGCCTTCAAAAATGATGAACACCGCAAACAGCGGCTCGGAAACAGCCACCATGCGCAGCAGCACCGCGCCGGTCTCCACCACTTCCCTGTCCGGGGTGAACAGAGCCATCATCCGGTCCGGGAACAGAAACAGCCCCAGCGCCATCAGGCTCATAATGGACACCGCCAGCACCAGTGAGGCGTGCACCACCTGATGCAGCTCTTTTTCACTGCGGCGGCCCAGGGCGTTGCCCGACAGGGTGGACGTGGCCGCCTGCATGCCGTAGCCCGGCACGTAGAAGGCCTCTTCGGCGGTCAGCGCAATGGAGTGGGCGGCGGTGGCCAGCGTTCCCAGCCCGGCCACCAGTGAGGTGAACACCACCTGCCCCATGCAGGTGACCACGCGGTTCAGCGTCACGGGAATGCCCACCCGCACGATCTCGCTGAGCACGGGCTTGTCCAGCTGCAGCTTCCGGCCGCGCATGTTCAAAAGAGGGTGGCGCAGCGCCGCCGCAAATATCATGGTCCCGCCCAGGCACATGGATACCGCCGTGGCGATGGCCGCCCCGGCAATGCCCCAGCCCATGCCCGGAATGTGCACCGGGAAGTCCAGAATGTGAAAGGTCTGCCCGCTGGAGATGAACAGCTGGTTCAGCACAATGTTGCACAGATTCATCACGCCGTTGACCACCATGGGGGTTTTGGTGTCGCCCACCGCCCGCAGGACCGACGCAAAGATGATGGAAAACGAGCGGAACAGCATGGGCGCGCAGATGATGGCAAAATAGATGGAAGCGTCCCGGTGCAGCGAGGGGTCCGCGCCCATCCAGCCCGGCAGGAAGGGGCTGGCGGCCAGCGTAGCTGCGCCCATGACAAGGCCCAGCGCCAGGGCGATCCACACCGCCTGACTGCTGGCGGCCCGGGCCTTTTCCAGATCGTTCTCTCCGATGGATTTGGCAATCAGCGCCAGAACGCCCACGCCCATGGCGAACAGAGGGCTGTTCACCAGCCAGGTCACGGTGATGGTCAGTCCCACCGCCGCCGACGCCTGCGCGCCGATCTGTCCCACCATGGCGGTGTCCGCGTACTGCACCACGGTTTGAAGTGCCTGCTCGATCACAGTGGGGCCGGCCAGCAGAAACAGCGAGCGAAGCATCGCGGATTGTTCGGTTTTGGTTTGTGCGGTTCTCGCCATACTATACCACCTTTCCGGCAAACTCTACAAAAGGGGCGGCGGCCCTTTCAACAAAGCGTGGAAAAAACCGCCGAGCGATAAAAAAAGCCCCAAACAAGCTTGACGCTCTCTCCGGGACTTGATAGGATGAGACTTGGAAAATAGTCTAAAAAACCGCAGATACATCGGCTTTTCTTCGGCTGTTTTACCAAGTTCATTGTAACACGGGAGGGTTTCTTATGTCAAATATCACAATGCAGGACATCGCGGTCATGAGCGTGCAGTACGTGCAGCACACCTTCGAGTTCTACCTGGACTCCATGCGCCGCTGCGGTCTGAAAAACGTCGATTTGTGGGGCGGCGCGCCGCACTTCTGGCGGTACGACTATGCCTCCAACCAGGCGGTGGCCCGCCGCATTGCCGAGATGCGCCGCCAGATCGAGGACATGGGTATGAAGGTGGTCATTTACACGCCGGAGACCCTGGGTTATCCCTTCAGCTATTCCAATCCCCAGCAGGCCCTGCGGGACCGCACCATCGACTTCATGGAAGCCAGCATGGAGGACGCGCTGAACTTCGGCACCGACAAGGTGTTCCTGAACACCGGCTGCCATCCCCGGGATCTGGACCGGGAAGAGGGCTGGAAGCGCACTGCGGACAGCATCGGCCGTCTGGCCGCGCGGGCGGAGCGCCTGGGCGTGAAACTGGTGCTGGAGCAGCTGCAGCCCTATGAGAGCAACCTGCTTTTGAACTTGGAGGACATGAAGCGCATGCTGCGGGAAGTGAA
The DNA here is from genome assembly GCA_944388395.1 of uncultured Ruthenibacterium sp. GTDB lineage: Bacteria > Bacillota > Clostridia > Oscillospirales > Ruminococcaceae > Ruthenibacterium > Ruthenibacterium komagatae. The sequence goes on along the minus strand of CALXIP010000002.1, from coordinate 8,644 downwards.
CTCGCCGGCTCTGGTCACCTGCGTGGACCTGGTGGCCATGGAAGTGGCGGGGGACACCCTGGAGGACTTCTGCACCCAGCTGGGGGACAAGATCCAGTGGATCCACTACTCCGACAGCCATCACGAGATCCTGGGCACCGGCGAGTACGGCCGCGCCAAGCTGGAAGGGTACATCCGCACGCTGGAAAAACACAACTATCAGAACTGCATCGATCTGGAGATCAACGACTCCATCTACTGGGAGGACCCGCACGCGTCGATTCAGCAGTCGGCCGATTATCTGCGCACCTTCCTGCCGGAGCGCTGAGCAAACCGAGGAGGGCGCGATCATGAAACATGCATTGGTGACAGGGTATTTGAACGGAATGGGCAAAGGCACCTACGAGGCGCTGCAGAAGGCCGGCTACCAGGTGATCGGCTGGGACATTCTGGACCAGACCGATGCCGTGGACGTGAGCAGCGTGGAAAGCGTGCGCGCGGGCATTGCCCGGTTCCCCAAGGACCTGAAGCTGGACGCGGTGGCTCTGTGCGCGGGCATCTGGTCCGAAGCGCCGTTTTTACAGACCACCGTGGAGCAGTGGAACGATCTGATGGGCACCAACGCCTTCGGCATTTTCAACTGTGTGCAGCAGCTGGTGCCGCACATGAACCCCGGCGGCGCCTTTGCGGTGATCGCCTCGGCCTCGGCCATGCGGGGCGTGAGCTTCGAGTCGGCGTACAGCGCCTCCAAATTCGCCGTGGCCGGCTTTGTGGAAGCCGTGGCCCGGGAGCTGGCGGCCCCGCCCCGCAGCCTGCGCATCAACGCCGTGTGCCCGTTCTACGTGCGCACGCCCATGACGGACCGGGCGCTGATTGAAAAAGAGCGCCTCACGGGCATTTCCGTGGAGGAGAGCTACCGGTTGGAGGGCGCCGAGGTGCCCCTGGGCTACGTGGCGGAAAAAGAGGACATCGCGGACTTTATGGTCGCCCTGCTGGGCCCGGCCAGCCGGTACGTCACCGGCGCGGTGATCCCCATCACCGGCGGCGCCCACTGCGGATACGGCGCGGTGCTGTCCTCCTACAACGAAAAAGAGAATTACAACGGGTGACCGGCGGCGCATGCCCCGGCCCCTGCAAACGCCCCCGGCGCGGCCGGGGGCGTTTGTGTCTTGTCCCAACAGAAAACCACCCGCCCCCATTCGGGCGGGTGGTTTGGATTCAAACAGGGAAGACGGCTGTTCAGCTCTTCTGCGCCGCTTCCTTTTTCATCGAGCGGCGATGCAGCAGCGTCATCAGCACCAGCAGCGCCGCCACACCGGCCAGCAGGGTCAGCCACACGTTGCCGTCGGTGAAGCCGGCCACCAGGTAGCCCACGATGCAGCAGCCGCCCACCAGCAGCGCGTAGGGCAGCTGGGTGGACACGTGCTGCACATGCTCGCAGCCCGCGCCCGTGCTGGACAGGATGGTGGTGTCGGAGATGGGGGAACAGTGGTCGCCCATCACGCTGCCGCCCAGGGTGGCAGCCAGCGAGACGATCAGCAGATGGGGGCTGATGGCGGAGGCCACCGGGATGATGATGGGGATCAGGATGCCGAAGGTGCCCCAGGACGTGCCCGTGGCGAAGCTGAGGAAGGCAGCCACCACAAACACAATGGCGGGCAGCAGGCCGCCGGGAATGCTGCTGGCGACCATGACGTCTTTCACATACGCGTCGGTCTCCAGCAGACCGCACACGCCGCTGATGGTCCAGGCCAGCACCAGAATGGTGGCCGCGGAAACCATGTTGCTCATGCCGGTGCTGACGCCCTTCATGAACTCTTCAAAGGTCATCAGGCGGCGGGGCACATACTGCACAAACGCCACGAACAGCGCGCCCAGAGAGCCCCAGCACAGAGCCTCGGCCGCCACGCTGTTGCCCAGGGCCGCGGTGAACTGATAGCGGAAAGCGGGGTCCTCGCCCCAGAATCCGCCGATGTACAGCATGCTCAGAATGGAAAATACGATCAGCGCCGCAATGGGCACCACCATGTCCGCCACACGGCCGCGTTTCTGGCCTTCGGGCAAATCGGTGATTTCCGTTTGTACCGCGCCCAGATCGCCGGTTTGCTGCGCGCGCAGCTCAGCCTTCTCCATGGGGCCGAACTCCATGTCCTTCACGCTCAGAATGAACACCATGGCCAGTGTCAGAAGGGCATACAGATTGAAAGGAATGGTGGCACAGAAGGCCATAAAATCGCTCTCAAAGCTTCCGGTTCCCCGGATGTAACTGCTGACGGCTGCCGCCCAGGAAGAAATGGGGGCGATGATGCACACAGGCGCCGCCGTGGAGTCGATGATGTACGACAGCTTTGCACGGGACACGTTGTACCGGTCGGTCACCGGCTTCATAACAGTGCCCACCGTCAGGCAGTTGAAATAGTCGTCAATGAAGATCAGGCAGCCCAGGGCGCTGGTGGCCAGCAGGGCCGAACGTTTGGTGCGCAGGCGTTTGCTGGCCCACTCGCCGTATGCGTTGGATCCGCCCGTCAGCGTGACCAGATGCACCAGCGCGCCCAGCAAAAAGCAGAACAGCAGAATGTACAGATCGATGCTGTTGAGCGCAGTGTCGAACAAAGTGTCCACCGGGCCGATAAGGGGATGAAGCCCCGCCATGGCGGTGTAGATGATGGTGCCCGACAGAATGCCCACGAGCAGTGAGGAAATGACCTCTTTGGTGATGAGTGCCAATACAATGGCAAGGACCGGCGGCAGCAGTGAGAGCCAACCGGAATAGACGACGTCCATGATAACATTCCTTTCTATGCTTTTTGGGCGAAAATTGCTTTTCACCGTTTATTTACAAGCGCGCGGCACGCGTCTGCAACAAAAAAATGAGCCGGGAAGAGCAGAAGATACAAAAGCGCAGCTTGTATTTCGTGCATTTTCCCCAAATGACAAAATTTTTTTTCATTATAGACTGATTCCCCTCTTACTGCAACGGAAAAGTGACATCTTTCCGGAATTTCGGGAAAACAACCAGATTTTCAGGGATGCTCTACATGACTTCAACAAAAATTGGACCACTTTAAAAAAAGCAACTAAACCATTTGGCCAGATGGTCTATTTGCCGGCCGAAAACCAAACCAGTTTTTGGTTTTTCCACCGAAAAACCTTCTTTTTTTTCGGTCAACCGTTCCATTGACGCAGATTCGGGGCCGCGTTATACTATGGGTGAAGTGGTTTAAAAAACCCATGCACATATCTGTTTACTTAACAAGTTCTGCATGAAAACAGACCAGGAGGGATTTGTGAAGATGAGAGCAGCAGCGATTGGTGATAACTGCATCGACCATTACACCGAGTACACGGATCACGAAGGCCGTGTGTTTAAAGACCGGAAGTATCCCACGGGCAACGTGGTGGACACCGGCGTGAACCTGCAGAAGCTGGGCGTTCCCACCGCCATCATCAGCACCACCGGCAGCGACGAAAACGGCCGCTGGATGCTGGAGACGCTGAAAGAGGAAGGGCTGGACGTCAGCCACCTGAAGGTGGGCGACGGCCCCACGGCCATTACGTATATGACGCTGAACGGCAACGACCGCGTGCACGGCGATTACATTGAGGGCGTGCTGGAGAACATCGTGTTCGACGAAGAGGACATCAACTACGCGGCCAGCTGCGATCTGGTGCACACCGCGCTGTGGGGCAATGCCGAGAACACGCTGCCGGCCATCAAGGAGCGGGGCCATGCGCTGATCAGCTTCGACTACGCCGACCGGCTGGATCATCCGCTGGTGGAGAGCACGCTGCCCTATGTGGACATCGGCTTCTATTCGTATCACAAAGACCGGGATGAGTTCATCCGCAACTTTTTAAAGGACAAGGTGGCCCGGGGCATGAAGGTGGCGGTGGCGACCTTCGGCGAAAAGGGCAGCCTGGCCTGGGACGGCAAGGAGTTCGTCAGCTTCGGCATCATTCCCGCAAAACAGGTGGTGAACACCGTGGGCGCGGGCGACAGCTTTATCGCCGGGTTCCTGCACGGCTATCTGAATCACAAGCCGCTGGTGGAATGCCTGGAAGAGGGCGCCGGTGTGGCGTCCCGTGTAGTAGAAGTCTTTGAGCCTTGGGTCAAGGAAGACAAATAAACAAACGGTTTGATTTGAAGGAGGTTCCCACAATGATGAAACTTGGCATGTTTACGTCCGGCTATCAGCGCAATCCGCTGGAGCACTGCTTTGCCGATGCGAAGGAGTTCGGCTACGATTACATCGAGCTGTGGGGCGGCCGGCCCCACGCCTATGCACCGGATCTGAAGGCCGGCGACATCAACGAAGTCAAACGCCTGATCGACAAATACGAAATGCCGGTTCTGGGCTACACGCCGGAACACAACGCCTATCCTTATAATTATATGATCGGCAGCGAAGCCCAGCGCGAGGACGCCGTGGCATACCTGAAGCTGTGCCTGGACATGGCCAAGGAGATGGGCGCCGAATACATGCTGACCAGCCCTGCCAACGGCGGCTATCTGGCAACCTACGAAGAGCTGTGGCCCCGGCTGGAAAAAACCATCCGTGAACTGGGCGAGCACGCCGCAAAAGTGGGTGTAAAGCTGACCGTGGAGGCCCTGACGCCCTATGAGTCCAACTTCTTCACCCGCGCCAACGATCTGGTGGAGCTGTTCCGCCGCATCGACAACCCCTATGTGGTGGGTATGTGCGACGTGGTGCCGCCCTTTGTGCAGCACGAGAGCATCATGGCCTACTTCGACAAGCTGGGCGACAAGATGGACCATATGCACATCATCGACGGCGAGCAGGGCACCGACAGCCACATCATGCCGGGCGAGGGTTCCATGCCGCTGAAGGAGATGCTGTACGAGCTGAAGCGCATCGGATACAACCGCACCGCTACGCTGGAGCTGGTGCTGGGCTATATCAATGAGCCGCGCATGTATGCAAAACGCGCCGTGGACAACGTGCGCGCCATGATGAACGAAGTCGGGTTCTGACCCGTGGCAGCGATCCGCCCGGATCCGGGCGGATCGCGCCTGTCTGTCTAGGAAAGGAAGATGCCCATTGTTTATTGATATGCACGTGTACCCGGCGTTCTTTGAACCCATCAATGAGGACCCCGCCCGGGAGGAGATGCGCCACAACGCGCTGAACATCCACCGCAACGGGACCGCGCCGCTGGAGCACATCTTCAACCAGATGCGCTGCGCCGGGCTGGACAAACTGTGCCTGATGCCTGCGGATTACACCTCCACCCTGGGCTGCGCCGTGGTGGAAAATGAGGAGATCCGTCGCCTGGTGGACCTGGCGCCGGACAAATTCATCGGATTTGCCAGCGTGGACCCCATGGCGCCGGGCGCCCTGGAAAAACTGGAGCACGCGTTCACGGACCTTGGCCTGAAAGGCCTGAAGCTGCATCCGGGCCGCCAGCACTTCTATCCGGACGATGAGCGGCTGGAGCCCTTCTATCAGCTGTGCGAGAAGTACAACAAGCCTGTGATGTTCCATGCGGGCCTGTCCTGGGAACCGGATACCCAGACCGAGTACGGTCATCCCCTGCGGTTCGAGCGGGTGGCCGAAAAGCATCCCCGCCTGCGCATCTGCCTGGCGCAGTTCGGCTGGCCCTGGGTGCGGGAGACCGCCATGCTCATGGTCAAGTACGAAAACGTCTACGCCGATACCGGCGCGCTGTATTTCGACTGTGCCAAGGAGTTCTTTGTGCAGACCTTTACCAGGGACGTTCCCCTCACCTGGATCGACCGCAGTCTGCGCCATCAGGTGATGTTCGCCTCCTCGAACCCCCGTTTCGAGCAGATCCGCATGGCGCAGGCCATCGGCGAGCTGGGCCTGCGGGACAGCACGCTGGATCTGATCCGCGGGCAGAACGCCATCGATTTTCTGGGCGGGCTGGACTGACCGCACCAGTGGAAAGGAGAACGCGCATGTTTGTCAAGCCCATTACCATTTTGACCAAAACCTACAACGAGATGGATCTGCTCACCCGGCAGGTGGAGCAGATCGTGGCCGAGAGCGGCGTGAAAAACGGCATGGTCACTGTGCTGACAAAGCACACCACCACCGGCGTGACCGTGAACGAATCCCTGGAGTGCCTGGAGAGCGACATCGAGGTGTTCCTGAGCCGGATGGCACCGGAGGATTTTCCGTACAGCCACGCCCGCATGCTCAAGGATTACGGCTCCACCGCGGGCAACCCCACAGGCCATCTGAAGGCCTACATCACGGGCAACCACTGCCATTTCCCCATCATTGACGGCGAGATGGTGCGCGGCGGCGCGCAGGATATCTACTTCTGCGAATTTGACGGCCCGGCCAAGCGCACGGTGCTGGTCATCGTAGAGGGAGAGTGACCCTGTGAGTACCGCGAGGACCGGTTCGTCCGGCCACGCCCGGCCCCGGGACGAAGCCGCCGAACACATCGAGTGTTACATTCTGGAAAAAAAGCTGCCGCCCCACGCAAAGCTGCCCAGCGAGCGGGATATGTGCTCCATGTGGAATTTCAACCGCACCACTCTGCGCAGCGCCATCAAACGGCTGATCGTGGAAGGTAAGCTGTACAACCGAAAAGGCTCAGGCACCTTTGTGGCGCCGCCCAAGCTGGAGCGTGATTTGCAGGACGCCATGTCCGTGTCCGAAGCGGTGTATCTGGCCGGCCGCGTGCTGGAGACCCGGCTGCTGGACCGCCAGATCCTGAAGGCGGACCGCCATGTGGCCCAAAAACTGCAGCTGGAAGAGGGCAGCAGCGTCTTTTACCTGCGCCGTTTGCGCGTGGTGGACGGGGTGCCCCTCATGATTGAGCACAGCTACGTGGACTACAGCCGTTATCCTTATCTGGAACGGTACGATTTCTGCGAAGAATCACTGTATTCCGTGCTGGAGTGCTACGGCGTGGGCGTGCATCACGGCCGGGAAGAGGTGGGCATCACCTACACCACCGAGGAGGAAGCGCAGCGCCTGAATATGGAAGAGGGACAGCCGGTGTTCTATCTGTCCGGCGTGTCCAGCGATATCAACGACCGACCCGTGGAATATTTTAAATCTGTGGTGCGCGCGGATCAGGTGCGATTTTCCAGCGTGCTCACCCGCTGAAACAGAAAGGAAGAGATCTTATGAAACTTGCGGCCATCGGAAGCAACTGCATCGACTATTACAACAACGTGGACGGGGGCAAGGCCTACCCCGGCGGCGGTCCCGTCAATATGGCGGTGTACGCTGTTCGTCTGGGCGGCCAGGCGTCCTACATCGGGCCCGTGGGCAGCGATGAGTACGGCAGCATCATGCGGCAGGCCGTGGAAGGCAAGGGCGTGGATGTGTCCCACATGCACGTGAAAGAGGGCGGCACCGCGGTTTCTCAGGTGCAGCTGATCGATGGCGAGCGCGTGTTTGGCGACTACGACGAGGGCGTTCTGACCGACTACACCCTGAGCGAAGAGGACCTGGCCTTCATCGCCCAGCACGACGTGGTGGTGTGCGACTTGTGGGGCAAGGTGGAAGGGTTCTTCGGCCGGCTGGAGGGCATGGGCGTCAAGACCGCCTTTGACTGCGCCACCCGCCCGGGCGACGAGGCCAGCCGCACGGCCATCCCCCACACGGACTATCTGTTCTTCTCCTCGGACGACGGCGACACCGAGACCCTGCGGGAACTGATGAAGGTCCTGCACGGCCAGGGCCCCAAGCTGGTCATCGCCATGCTGGGCGAAGAGGGCAGCCTGTGCTTTGACGGCGAGACGTTCCACAAGTTCGGCATTGTGCCCTGCGAAGATCTGGTGGACACCATGGGCGCCGGCGACAGCTACATCGCGGGCTTTTTGACGGGCCTGGTGGAGGGCCTGCCCATCGAGGACTGCATGAAGAAAGGCGCGGCCAATTCCACCGAGACTCTGCGTTACTTCGGTGCGTGGTAATGGCCGGCATTACCGAACCCCGAACACCCATCTACCTGCAGCTGCGTGAGATCATCCGGACCAAGATCGAGGAAGGGGAGTATCTGCTGGGCACAGCCATCCCCTCGGAGAACGACCTGGCCGAACAGTATGAGATCAACCGGCTGACCGTGCGCAGTGCGGTGGACGCACTGGTGCACGAAGGCCTGCTTAAGCGGGTGCAGGGCAAGGGTGTCTACGTGCTGGGTCCCAAGATCAAGCGGGATCTGGACCGTCTGAACGGCTTCACCCAGACCATTCTGGAAAAGAATGCGGAGCCGTCCACCCGGGTGCTGACCAAGGTGCTGCGCAAAGCGGGCCGCAAGTACGGCCTGTTGTTCGGCATCGACCCCGAGGACGAGATCTACTACGTCAAGCGGCTGTGCTACGCCGGCGGCGAAGCACTTTCGCTGGAGGAGATCTTCATTCCCCAAAACATCGTGCCAAAGCTGGAAGGCATCGATCTTTCGATTTTTTCCCTGTACGAAGTGTACAATTTCTACGGCGTCCATCTGGCCCGCGCCAGACAGACGCTGGATCTGGCCCAGCTGGAGCAGAAGGACGCCCGGATGCTGGGCACCGACGCAGACCAGGCGGTTCTGCTGTTCGAGTGCACCAGCTACGACGAAAACGACCGCATCATCGAGTTTTCGCGCAACTATACCCGGGGCGACAAATGCAGCTTCAGCGTGCGTTTCCAAACCTGAACGGACAAATGTCTTTGAATTT
>CALXIP010000001.1 GCA_944388395.1 uncultured Ruthenibacterium sp. | reverse complement strand
GGAATGATCTCAGCGGCAGGTTCCTGCGTTGTGGAATGCCCGCAGGGACTGACCGTTCAAACCCTGCTTTGCAAGGAAGGGCAGGCAGTAGAGGAAGGACAGGCTTTGGTGCAGTTTGATTTGGATGAAGTTACCTTGGCGCTGGATCGTGCAAAAGCCGAATTGCAGAAACTGCAGACGCAGGTTTCACAGTTGGAGCAGGGAGAAGAATTGGATGATTCTGCTGTGGCCAATGCACAGCAGCAGCTGAACTGGGCCTATGAGGATCAGGAAAAGGCGAGGCAGACACTGGAAGCGCTGCAGGCGGCGCAAGAGCCGGACGAACAAGCCATCGAGCAGGCGCGGCAAGCCTACGAAAGCGCCGTGCGTGCTTCACAGACCGCGGAAAATGCCCGAAACAGCGCGCTGGAAGACTATGAAAAACAGAAACAGCAAAACGAAAAAAACGCCCTCACCAATCAGGCGGACGCGGCGGTGCTGAGAGTGGATATCGAGGAAAAGCAAACCGAGATTCACGCGCTGGAACAGCTGGCTGAAACGAACGGCCAAATCACAGCACCGCTTGCAGGCACGCTGACAGCCTGGAAACTGACAGAAGGAACCACGTCGGGAATACAGGCCTGCACGCTGGCGGACGCAGCACAGGGGTATGAACTGGAATTTACCCTTAGTGAAACAGATGCCGAACATGCACAGCTTGGCGCACAGGTGCAAGTTGTGCAGAAAAACCAGACGCAGACCGCAGCCGTCACCGCCTTGGGCGCACCTCGGGAAGACGGCTCACTGACCGTGACGGCCCGGTTGGAAGGCGGCGATTGGAAACAGGGGGCCGCCACGGGAACGATGACGCTTTCGCGGACGGATTACGATTTGTGCGTCCCGGCAGGCGCGGTCCATTCGGACAACCGGGGCACCTTTGTCTATGTGCTGGAGGAGAGAGAAACGGTGCTTGGAACGCAGAACGTACTTCTGCGCGTCCCGGTGGAAGTGCTGGAGAACGGTCGTACACAGACGGCGATTTCCAGCGCGATTCTGACCGCGTTTGATCAGGTGGTGGCATCCAGCACAAAACCATTGTCCGAGGGTGCAAGAGTGCGGGTGGATGCCTCATGAAAAAGAAAAAGTTTTTCGCCGCTGTGCTTTGCGCGCTGCTTCTGGCTGTGAGCTTCTCTGCGGCGGAACAAATAAAAAGTTGCTATCCGGCTCTGGGCCTGCGATGGAAAGAACCTTTGAGCCAGACGCAGGCAGAGGCTTTGCGCACTGCGGCCGGAGAGCAGGAGGATGCCCCGTTGTATCCCACTTTCTGGCGTGAAGAACAGGGGCAGGCACACACGGAACTGCACCAGGCGGATGAGGTGACAGCGATCCGCTTTAACGGAGAAGGGTCACTGTGTTATCCGGCCCGTTTTATATCCGGTGGTTACCCCGGCAGCGAAGACGCGTCGGGATGTGCGATCTCCACAGCGCTGGCCTGGCAGCTGTTCGGTTCCAACGACGTTGTGGGACAGTCCCTGGAGTGGGAGGGCGTCAGTCTGACGGTGCGGGGCGTTTTTGAAGAAAATGAGCGGGTGCTTTTGCGAGGTTGTTCGCTGTCGGATACGTTTTCCGCTGTAGAGCTAAGCGGTTCTTTTGAGGACGACCGGAAAGCACAGGCACAGGAGCTGATCCGACAGGCCGGCCTCCCTTTGCCGGACAGTATGGTGTACGGGCAAAGCATGGGAACAGCAGCAACCGGTTTGTGCTTTCTTCCGCTGCTGCTTGCCGGAGTGTTTTTGATATCAGAATGCGTGCGCCGGATGCGGAATTTGCCGCCTGCACACAGGCAGGTGCTTTTGTTCGGGATTGGAACAGGTCTGGCGTTGTGCCTGCCTTTTCTGCTGGAACAGTTGCCGGGATGGATGATTCCGGCGCAGTGGAGTGATTTTTCTTTCTGGCCGCAGCTGGGGGAGACGCTGCTTGCGTGCCTGAACGAGTGGTTTGCCGTTTTTCCTTGCCGAAAGGATGTTCTGGCAAAACAGGCGCTGACCATTTTGGCTGTCTGCAGCGCCGCAGCCAGCATGCTCACGGTGGAATTATACAACAGGACCCGCGCCTGAAAGACGCGGGTCCTGTTTATTGATTCAGGGGCCGGAACGTACCATTTCTTCCCGTCGGCGCAAAATCAGGCCGATGTTGCGGCGAAATACAAATAGAGAAACAGCGGGGCTGATCAGGTCGGAAATCGGCTCTGCGAAGAAGATGTACTGCGGTGCCAAAAACAGCGGCAAAATGAACAAAGCTGCAAAATAGACCAGCTTTCGGAAAAAGGAGAGGGGAAGGGAAAGACGCACCTGACCGATGGCGGTCAACGAGTCAACAAGTTCGTACTGCAAACCCAGAGGAAGAATGGCCAGCGTGCAGATTTTGATGGAACGGTAAGACAGCTCTGCCAGGGACGGATCCTGGGTGAACAGACGTACGAACAAGGGGCCCGCAAGGCGCGCAAGCACAAACAGAACGCCGGTATAGCCCACGCACATCCAGGCGATGCGCCGCACTGCCTGACGAACGCGCTGGGTATTGCAGGCACCGTAGTTGAACCCAAGAATGGTCTGCGTTCCGCCGCTGATTCCGCCCAGCGGCATGGTTACCACCAGCATGAAGCTTTGCACAATGGTGGCGGTGGTCACCAGCATGTCGCCCTGTTCCGCTCCGCCGTAATGCTGCAGCACCGCATTCATGGCAATGATCATTACATTGTCGATGGCGATGATGATAAACGGCGTAAAGCCAACTTTTAAAACCTGGCGCATAATGGAAAAGCGATATCCGCCGAACCGGATGCGCACGGGAACTCTTTTGGAAAAAAGAAAGGCCAGCACAAAAATGCAGCTGCCCAGCTGCGACAGCACGGTGGCCAGGGCGCCGCCCTGCACGCCCATGTTCAAACCAAAGATAAACAGGGGGTCCAGCGCAATGTTCAGAACAGCGCCCAGCATGACGCTGATCATTCCGATTTTGGCAAAGCCCTGACAGATAATGAACTGGTTCATGCCGGTGGAGAGAAGCGCGAACGGCGTTCCCAGAAGATATGTTGTAAAATAGGCGATGGCATAGGGATAGGTCGTTTGACTTGCGCCGAACATCATCAGCATCTGCCCTCGAAAGGGGAAAATCACCGCCACAAGCACAGCGGACAGTACACAAAGCATGAGAAAGCAGTTGGCAAGAATTCTTTCCGCGTAGCGCATGTTCTTTTCCCCCATGCTGATGCTCATGAGGGGAGAGCCGCCGATGCCGACCAGAAAGGCCACGCTGCCCACCAGCGTTACAACAGGACCGCACACCCCGACGCCTGCCAGCGCAATGTCTCCCACCTTCGGAATATTGCCGATGTAAATGCGGTCTACAATGCTGTACAGCACGCTTACAAACTGAGCCAGCATACTGGGAATCGCGATGCGCCAGACAAGACGGCCGATATCATCCCGCCCCAGATCGTTTTCCATTTTCAAGATAACTTCTGCTCCTTCCCGGAAAACGCCCCGTGACAGGTGCACGGGGCGCTCAACAAATGTTCCATCCGGGATTATACAATGAAGCCTATGCCTTGGCAAGTCCGCTCAGGCAAAAATGTTTCGCATTCCGGCCCGCTCGGTGCGCGTGGTGATCACATCGGTGTCCAGCGAAATCAGTTTTCGCTGTTCCAGATGTTCCAGCAGGACGGAACCGGAGAAGGTGTACTTCTTATCTGCTCCGCCCGGCCGGAATGTCTGCTGGTTGACCCAGGTGATGGCTTCTCCGGTGGCCAGCGAGCGGGGCAGCGTGAGCAGATTTTCTCCTCTGCACATGCGGACGGCGTTGAACCCGGCAAGAACACCGGTCACCACTGCTTCCGTATGTCCCACCAGCGGTCCGGCCTTTTCACCGGCACAAAGCAGATTTTCGGTTCCGCGCACGCGCAGTGCGTCGTCGCGCGGGGCCATGGCGGTAAAACGCACCGAATTCCCTTTGCCGCCCGCATAGGGATCTTCGTATCGCGCAAAGGCAAAGCCGGGAATCTGGTGAAGTTTTTCCAGCGGAAAGAACGGTGTCATCATCTTGGCGTGGCCGGTATCCAGCAAAACAATGTTTTCCATGTATGCGGCATGTGCATACTGCTGGCACGCTTTCTGGTTCAAATGATCTTCGCGCAGCTCCGGCGGGATGGGAACAAGGGCCACGCCGTCTTGTTCCAACTGCTTTTGCAGCGACTCGGAAAGAGATTCTTTCATCAGTTTGCAGGACCCGCTGAACGCCCCGGCGCTGTCGCCGCGGTGAGCGCGGTATTCCGCTACGCCGGCCAGAGCCGATAAACTGAGGCGCCCGCCGAAGGCCGGGCAGCGCAGAACGCACATGGCACAGCCGTTTCCGTATTTGGTGCAATTGACCGTGGGCCCTGCCGTGCCCGTGGCATCGATGAAAGCGTCTGCAGCGTAGCGCTGTCCGGCAGGGGTTTTTACAGCCAGGATCCGCGCTCCGGACAAAATCGCACTGACGATTCGGGCCTGAAAATGCAGTTCCACACCGGCGTTTTTCAGCAGAGAATAAACCGCCGCAGGCATTTTGGCAATATCGTAGAGGCTGGCGTGCATTTGCCCCGGAAAACAGACGTTGCGGTGCCGGGCGTTTTCGTCCATCAGGCGAAACAGCTCGCCGCCGCCCATGGCAAGCATCTCTTCAGCGGCGGTATAGCGGCCGTTGTTGCGGAAAATGCCGCCGGCCAGTCCGGTGCCCAGCAGCATATCGGTGCGTTCGAACAGACTGACGTGTGCGCCGGCTTTGGCCGCCTGATACGCGGCCGCACATCCGGCCCATCCACCGCCTACAACAATGATCTCCATGCGTGATTCAGCTCCTTTTGTGTTATTGTATGCAGGCAAAGGGCCGGTCTTGCGTGAATACAAAAAATCAAAAGTGTATTTACACAACCACGGCACATCCTGTATGATAGAAGAACAAAACAAAGGAGAGTGCGAATGTTCAACGAGATACTGGGAAAAGTCAATGACTTTATGTACACCTATGTGCTGATTTTTCTGCTGGTGGGGGCAGGCGTTTATTTTACGGTGCGCACCGGATTTGTGCAGCTGCGCCGCATTGCCGATGTGCCGGCCATTCTAAAAGAAAAGGCGCAGGGGGAAAACGGGCAAAAACGGGTTTCTTCTTTTCAGGCACTGATGATCTCCACCGCTTCCCGCGTGGGCACGGGCAACATTGCGGGCATTGCCACGGCGCTCGCTGCGGGCGGTCCGGGCGCCGTATTTTGGATGTGGCTGATGGCAGTGATCGGCGGAGCTTCTGCGTTTGTGGAGTCCACTCTGGCGCAGATTTATAAGGTGCGCGACGGTGCGTCTTACCGGGGCGGCCCCTCTTACTACATTGAACAGGCCCTGCACAGCCGCAAGTGGGGCATTGTGTTTTCACTGGCGTTGATCGCCTGCTTTGCCTATGGCTTCAACGGGCTGCAGTCCTACAACATTTCATCTGCGCTGCCCTATTATATTTCGGATTATTCTCAAACCATCTGGCCGGTGGTTGTGGGCGCAGTGCTGGCGGTTTTAACGGCGCTGGTGATTTTCGGCGGCGTTCACCGCATTGGCTTCATCACCTCCGTCATCGTGCCGGTGATGGCTTTTGGATACATTGGCATGGGACTGTACATGGCAGTGCGCAATTACAGCCAGCTGCCCGCCGTGTTTGCGCTGATTTTTCAGCGAGCATTTGACGTACAGGCTATTGCGGGCGGCTTTGCGGGCAGCGCCGTGGTGCTGGGCATTAAGCGTGGGTTGTTTTCCAACGAAGCCGGCATGGGTTCTGCGCCCAATGCATCTGCATCGGCGCATGTGTCGCACCCGGTCAAGCAGGGGCTGGTGCAGGTTTTGAGCGTCTTTATCGACACGCTGGTCATTTGTTCCACCACGGCCATCACACTGCTTGTTTCCGGTGTGGAGGGGCAGGCCGGTGTCATGGACGGAATTCCCTTTGTGCAGGCGGCCGTCAAAACGGGAATGGGAGAATGGGGCATTCATTTCATCACAGTGGCCATTTTCTTTTTCGCTTTTTCCAGCCTGGTGGGAAATTATTATTATGCGGAATCGAACATTCGCTTTATCCGTGACTCCAAAGTCTTGCTGAACGTATTTCGGTGCACCTGCCTTGTGGCTATCTTCCTGGGGGCTCAGGCGGATTTTTCCACGGTTTGGAACCTGGCGGATATCCTGATGGGCTGCATGGCCATTATCAACATTGTGGCAATCCTTCTTCTGGGGCCCATCGCATTTCGTGCGCTGCAGAATTATGAAAAGCAGCGTGCAAGCGGGGAAGACCCGGTGTTTTATGCCGAGGATATCGGCGTGGAAAACGCGGACTGCTGGCATCGTCCGTGAGACCAGAAAAAGAAAAGTGCGCGGCCTTAAAGGCGCGCCCCCATAAGGAAGTAATTTAATTGTCGCAGGGCGGCATGGCTGCAAGGTCATGCCGTCCTGCCTTTTCTTTGCCGTTCCACTGTCTGATGGTCGCCCGGCAGCTTGACTTCTCCAATGAAGTTCCAGACCAGTTCGATCTTCTGCCTGCGGTGGCCGCTAGACTTATCCGGCGCATGGACGATGATCTTCTTTACAAACTCGTTTACGATGGTGGGCGTCAGTTCCCGGACACCCACATACTTCTGCACAATGGCTGCAAAGCTGGCAAAATCGGCTTGATCCTGTTCAAAGGTTTCTACCGCGTCCCGCCATGCCTTGACTTGCTCCGTCAGTTCTTTTTGTTCTGCATCATAGTCAGCGGAGAGTTTCAAGAACCGTTCATGGCTGATTGCCCCACTGATGTCATCCTCATAGACGCGCTTGAAAATGCGGTCAAGTTCGGTAATACGCTTTTCCGCTTGGGCAATTTCACGCCTGCGTTTCTTGGCCTCTTTTTCCGCTTCTTGAAAACGCTGCTTTCTCGCGGCTTCCTCAAATGCCATGGCATCGTCAAAGAACAATGCCGTCACATCGAAAATCCGCTGCAAAACGAACAGTTTCAGCGTTTCTTCCCGGATAAAGTGCATGGTGCAATCACCCGTGTTACTCTTATA